>JBIPMZ010000279.1:0-3434 GCA_044376165.1 Cyanobium sp. | reverse complement strand
CGTTGATCATCGGGGTGCGATCCGCCGGCATCACCGACCAGCAGAAGCACTCCATGTCGATGAACCGGAGCAGCTGCGGATCGCGGATGTGGCGACGGGCCACCGCCCCTGCATTCACCGGCAGCCAGCGGGCCAGACCAAGGCAGGCCAGCGGGGCGCGAAAGAACACCTTGGCCAGGTAGGCCGGATCCTCCAGCGAGAGCAGCGGCATGGCGTCGAGGCAGCGGAAGACGCTCCAGCAGGTGTCGTAGAAGGCGCGGATACCCCTGGCCTCGTGGGGGAAGAGAGCGGTGAGATCGGCGAGGAAGCGTTCGTAGTCGCGGTCCACCGCCACGGTGAGCCCGCCGGGGAGGTGGTATTGGAGCTGGACGGGGTCGGGGATGGTGGGGCAGTGCTCCCCCACATCCGCCAGGGCGCGGGTGAGCAGGTTGGTGTGGCCCTTCTCCCCGAAGCCAAAGATCATCGAGGCGCCCACATCGAAGGTGTAGCCCCCGCGCCGGAAGCTGCCGCCGCTGCCGCCGGGAATCAGGTAGCGCTCCAGCACCAGCACCTTCGCCCCTTTGGCCGCCAGCTGGCTGGCGGTGACGAGGCCGCCGATGCCCGAGCCGATCACGATCACGTCCCAGGTGGCCTCCACGGCTGGGCTGGCGTTGGGCCGGGCGGAGAGGATGGCGGTCACCGTTTCGGCGCTGGGGATCTCGGGGAACGCTAGGTGTCGAGGGGGGTCGGAGAACGCCGGCGGAAAGGAGCAGGTGAAACGGCGCGTCCCGGTCTCAGCCATGCTGGGATCTGCACTCGCCGGTCGCTGTGACCACCTCGTCCTCCGCCCTTTCCTCCTCCGCCCTTGCCGCCGCCCCCTTCTCCACCCTGACCCTGGAACCCGACCTGCAGGAACGGCTGAGGGATGCGGCGGGGCGCCAGGGGGTGAGCCTGAGCACCCTCTGTGAGCAGTGGCTGGTGGAGGAGCTGGAGCGGCACGAGGTGGCCCATGGGGTGGAGGCCGCGGGGCGGTGCTCGGTGCGTACCGGCCTCTGCACCCTTGGGCCCGTGCCCCTGCCCCTACAGCAGTAGGGCCTTCGCCCTAGGCCGCCGGCATCGCGGCGTTGCACTCGGCAACCTCACTCACCGGCTCCGGCGGCTGGGGCTCGGTGATGACGGCAAAGCTGTCGAGCCGATGGGGGCCGAAGGTGCGCAGGAACGGCACATCCGCGGCGTCGCGGCCGTGGCCGATCAACACCCGACCCACCCGGGGCACGTTGTGGCGGGCATCAAAGACGTACCAGCGGTCCTCCAGCCAGGCCTCGAACCAGGCGGAGAAGTCGATCACCGGTTCGCCCGGATCCGGCTCCTCCTGACTCAGGTAGCCGCTGCAGTAGCGGGCCGGGATGTTGAGGGCACGGCAAAAGGCGATCGCCAGGTGGGCGTAATCGCGGCAGACCCCACGCCCCTCCCGCAGGGCATCGGCGGCGGTGTGATCCGGAGATGCGGCGCTGCCGTCGTAGGCGATGCGGTTGTGCACCCAGTCGCAGATCGCCTGGACCTGCGGCCAGCCGGGCGGGAGATGGCCGAATTCGCGCCAGGCCAGATCCAGCAGGGCATCGCTGTCGCAGTAGCGGCTGGGGTTGAGGAAGCGATAGCTCTCGATCGGCAGGGCGACGACGGAGCAGGCGCGGGCCAGGGGCACCACCGGATCGGGCTGGCCGCTGTCGTGCAGGGTGGCCTCGTAGTGAAGGGTGGTGGGTCCTGCGGCCGCGAGGAAGCGGCACCAGCGGTTGCCATCGCGGTCGACGAGCACCTCGGTGGTGCGCTCCGGCCCCAGCCGCAGCCATTCGGGTCCGGCAAGGTCGCTGCGCCGGCTGCTGTGGGGATGGACCAGGGCCAACGTCGGCGTGGGGGACGGACAGTGGAGAGTGAGCTCGCAGCCGAGCCGGATTCGCATCGGGGGGAAGCGGGGAGGGGGGGAGAGGATCGAGCCACCGCAATCTGATTGTGACCGGGGGGGAGCGCAAGCGGAGGGCTCTGCCTTCGCCTGCCCACAGGGGCTCAGCCGGCGATCACAGCCCGCGGTTCAGCGGCTGGTGCGGCGGTGAAAGGTGCCAGCTCGGCCAGGGCTCGATCGCGGTAGGCCCCGTAGCGGCGCCGCTTGTCGCGGATCTTTTCCGACAGATCGGGGAGCAGGCCGAAGTTCGGCGGCATCGGCTGGAAGCCGCTCCCACGGCCCGTTCCGCCGCAGGGCGCCTCGGCGATGAAATGGGTGAGGGCGCCGATCATGGTGGTGGGCGGCAGGGTGAGGGGCTCCAAACCCCGGGCCAGCCGGGCGGCGTTGGTGCCCGCCAGCCAGCCGCCGGCCACAGCGGCGGCGTAGCCCTCGGTGCCGGTGATCTGGCCGGCGGCGAGCAGGGTGGGGCGGCGGCGGAATTGAAGGCTGGCCTCGAGCAGCTGGGGCGATTCGAGGAAGGTGTTGCGATGCATCACCCCGAAGCGAACGAATTCGGCGGCCGCCAGCCCCGGGATGAGCCGCAGCACCCGCTTCTGCTCGCCCCATTTGAGGTTGGTCTGGAAACCCACCAGGTTCCAGAGGCGGCCATCGCGGTCTTCCTGGCGCAGCTGCACCACCGCGTAGGCGCGGCAGGCGCGGCGCACGGCAGGGTCGTTGACATCCCCCCAGCGCGGATCCCACAGCCCGATCGGCTTGAGGGGCCCGTAGCGCATGGTGTCCTCCCCGCGACGGGCGAGTTCCTCGATCGGCAGACAGCCCTCGAAGAAGCAGGCGTTTTCCCGCTCGAACTCCTTGAGCTCCGCCTGTTCCGCGCCGAGCAGCGCCTCGCGGAAGGCGAGGTACTGCTCGCGGTCCAGCGGGCAGTTGATGTAATCGGCGTCGCCCTTGTCGTAGCGGGAGGCGCGGAAAGCCACGCTCAGATCGAGGCTCTCCCCCTCGACGATCGGACTGGCGGCGTCGAAGAAGTGGCAGTCGGCACGACCGGTGAAGGCCCGCAGGTCCTCCGCCAGCGCTTCGCTCGTGAGCGGTCCGGTGGCCAGCACGGCGAGCTGATCCGGGGGGGGCAGAGCGTGTTGCTCGCGCCGTTCCACCGTGACGAGCGGATGGGCTTCGAGGGCGGCGGTGAGGGCGGCGCTGTAGCGGCCCCGATCCACCGCCAGGGCGCCCCCGGCCGGCACGGCATGGTGGTCGGCGGTGGTGATCACCAGGGAGCCGAGCCGCCGGAGCTCCTCCTGGAGCAGCCCGGCGGCGCGGTCGCTGCTCAGGGCCCCGAAGCTGTTGCTGCAGACGAGTTCGGCGAATTCAGCGGTGTGATGGGCGGGGGAGCGGCGCAAGGGGCGCATCTCGATCAGCCGCACCGGGATGCCCGCCCGGGCGACCTGCCAAGCCGCTTCCGTACCGGCCAGACCGGCACCGATCACAATCACACCGATCG
>JBIPMZ010000072.1:0-9594 GCA_044376165.1 Cyanobium sp. | reverse complement strand
GACCCCCCTGGAGCGGTTGGCGGACACGAGAGCCGCACGGCATTCCTGGTACGTGCCATCAAGAGCCTCGGGGGCCGGGGACGCTGGGAAGTCGCTGGCTGAGCGGAGGGGCATGGGGAACCGCCGCGTGCACGACTCGGAACCAGGCTGTTCAGAACAACAAAAAGCCCCCCGTCCAGCGGAGGGCTTGCAGTGAGGGGGCTCCGACCGGGACCGGAGCGCACCGCTCACTTGCTCTCGGTGAACTCCGCGTCGATCACATCGTCGCTGGAGGCGGCACTGGCACCGTTGCCACTCGAGCCATTTCCTCCAGGCGCCTCCGCGGCGGCGCCGGCATTTTGATACACCGCTGAGCCAGCGGCATAGAGGGCCTGCTGCAGCTGTTCGAGAACCGTCTTGATCGTGGCGGTGTCGTCCTTCTCCACGGCTTCCTTGAGCTGGGCGCTGAACTGCTCCACCTTGGCCTTGTCCTCAGCCCCCACCTTGTCACCCAGTTCGCCGAGCTGCTTCTCTGACTGGTAGATGAGAGTTTCAGCCTGGTTCTTCAGGTCGATCTTCTCGCGCTTCTCTTTGTCGGCGGCGGCATTGGCCTCGGCGTCCTTCACCATCTTCTCCACCTCATTCTCACTCAGGGTGGAGGCCCCGGTGATCGAGATGCTCTGCTCCTTGCCGCTTCCTTTGTCCTTGGCGGTCACGCTGAGGATGCCGTTGGCGTCGATGTCGAAGGTGACCTCGATCTGGGGCACGCCGCGGGGAGCCGGCGGAATGCCGTCGAGGCGGAACATACCGAGCGACTTGTTGTCGCTGGCCATCTCGCGCTCGCCCTGGAGCACATGGATCTCCACGTTGGTCTGGCCGTCGACGGCGGTGGAGTACACCTCCGTTTTCTTGGTGGGGATCGTGGTGTTGCGGGTGATCATCTTGGTCATCACGCCGCCGAGCGTTTCCACGCCGAGGGAGAGGGGGGTGACATCCAGCAGCAGGATGTCCTTCACCTCACCGGCCAACACGCCACCCTGGATGGCGGCGCCCACCGCCACCACCTCATCGGGGTTGACGGTTTGATTCGGGTCCTTGCCGGTAACGCGCTTGACCAGCTCGAGGATGGCCGGGATGCGGGTGGAGCCGCCCACCATCACCACCTCGTCGAGCTCGGCGGCGGAGAGCTTGGCATCTTTGAGGGCCTGCTCCACCGGCACCTTGCAGCGGTCGATCAGACGGGAGGCCAGCTCCTCGAATTTCGCTCGGGTGAGGGTGAGGTCGAGGTGCTTGGGACCCTCCGGCGTGGCGGTGATGAAGGGCAGATTGATCTCCGCCTGGGTGGCGCTGGAGAGCTCGATCTTGGCCTTCTCGGCCGCCTCGGTGAGGCGCTGCAGGGCCTGCTTGTCCTGGCGCAGGTCGATGCCTTCGTTGGCCTTGAAGCTGGCGGCGAGGTAATCCACGATCACCTTGTCGAAATCGTCGCCGCCCAGATGGGTGTCACCACTGGTGGAGAGCACCTCAAACACCCCGTCGCCCACCTCCAGCACAGACACGTCGAAGGTGCCGCCGCCCAGGTCGAAGACCAGGATGCGCTCGTTGCTCTTCTTGTCGAGGCCATAGGCCAGAGCCGCTGCCGTGGGCTCGTTGATGATGCGGAGCACCTCCAAGCCAGCGATCTTGCCGGCATCCTTGGTGGCCTGACGCTGGGAGTCGTTGAAGTAGGCCGGGACGGTGATCACCGCCTGGGTGACGGTCTCACCGAGATACTTGCCGGCGTCGTCGGCCAGCTTGCGCAGCACCTCCGCCGAGACCTCCTCGGGAGCAAACTGCTTGTTGAGCACCGGGCAACGCACCTTCACGTTGGCGCCCGCCTTCTCGACGCCGTAGCTCACCTCCTTCGACTCTTCGTTCACTTCGTCGACGCGGCGGCCGATGAAGCGTTTAACCGAATAAAAAGTATTTTCCGGGTTCATCACCGCCTGGCGCTTGGCGATCTGACCCACCAGCTTGTCCTGGTTTTTGGTGTAGGCCACCACCGAGGGGGTCGTGCGGAACCCTTCGGCGTTGGCGATCACCGTGGGTTTGCCACCCTCCATCACGGCGACGCAGCTGTTCGTGGTGCCGAGGTCAATGCCGACGACCTTTCCCATGGATTCCCACCTCCTTGTGTGGATGAATGCGGACTGGGAGCATCCTCATCAGGGGACTCGCGCCCCGGCGAGGGGTGGTTCCCGAACCCAACCGGGCCGGTCAGAACCGAGGACACCAGCGCTGCCAAGGCTTGCCGCGCTTCTACGGTCAGGGGTTCGAGCCCCACCGCCCCCGCACGGCCCATGCCCTCCGCCCTGCCGGCCCCCCGCACGATCCGCGGCAGCACCGCCCTGGTGGGGGTGATCGGCGAT
This sequence comes from Cyanobium sp., assembly GCA_044376165.1. Lineage (GTDB taxonomy): Bacteria > Cyanobacteriota > Cyanobacteriia > PCC-6307 > Cyanobiaceae > Cyanobium. The sequence goes on along the minus strand of JBIPMZ010000072.1, from coordinate 7,210 downwards.
CCGGTGCGCCACTCCCTCTCCCCGGCCATGCACAACGCCGCCCTGGCGGAACTGGGGCTCGACTGGGTCTACCTCGCCCTGCCGGTTCCGGCCCCCGAGCTGGCCGGGGCGGTGCGCGCCCTGGCGGCGATGGGCTGCTGCGGCCTGAACGTCACGATTCCCCACAAGCAGGCGGTGGCGGCCCTCGCCACGGAGCTCAGCCCGCTGGCCACCCGGCTCGGCGCCGTGAACACCTTGGTGCCCCGGCAGGAGGGGGGCTGGTGGGGCACCAACACCGATGTGGAGGGGTTCATCGAGCCCCTGGGGGAGGCGCTGGGGGAAGGGGAGAGCTGGCGGGGGCGGAGCGCCCTGGTGCTGGGCTGCGGCGGCAGCGCCCGAGCGGTGGTGGCCGGGCTCGGGGAGCTGGGCCTGGAGCGCATCCGCGTCGCCGCCCGGCGCCCTCGGGCGCTGGCGGACTTTCTGGCGGACTGCCGGGCCTGGGCGCCGAACCTCCAGGGACTGCCCTGGCCGGAGCGGCAGGGGGCCCTGGCGGAGGAGCTGGCCGGCGCCCACCTGGTGGTGCACACCACCCCGGTGGGCATGGCCGCAGCGGGCGATGCCGACGCCGCCGGCCGCTGCCCCCTCTCGGAGGCCGACCTGGAGGGCTTGAGCCCCGGCACGGTGGTCTACGACCTGATCTACACCCCCCGGCCCACGCGGCTGCTGGAGTGCGCGGGCGCCCGCGGCTGCCGAGGCCTGGACGGGCTGGAGATGCTGGTGCGGCAGGGGGCGGCGGCGCTGCGGCTCTGGAGCGGCAGCCCGGTGGTGCCGGTGGAGGCGATGCGCCGCGCCGCGCTCGCCCAGCTGGCCTCCTAGCCTGTGAGCGATCTGGCCCCAGCCCCGATCCCATGCAGGACCCTCCGATCTGGCAGCGCCTGCTGGCAGCCCTCGCCTACCTCTTGCCCTGGAGCGACGCCATCGGCTTTGGCGGCGCGCTTTACCGGCAATTCCCCGCGCTGCAATGGCTGGCGCTGCCGGCGATCCCCCTGCAGCTTCTCCAAAATGCGGTCCCGCTGGGCAGCCTGGTGCTGTTCCTGGTCCTGTTCTTCGCGGTCGTCCGCAACCCGCAGGCGCCCTACTTCGTCCGTTTTGCCGTCCTGCAGTCGCTCCTGATCACCCTGCTGCTGTTTCTGGTGCAGCTGGCGTTCCAGACCCTCTTCCCCTCCCTGGCGGAAACGTTCCTGGTGCGCACCCTCGCCAACACCGTCTACTTGGGCTCCCTGCTGGTGGTGTTGTTTGGAATCGTCGAGGCCGCGCGGGGGCGGCAGGCGGAGATCCCCACCGTCTCCGAGGCCGTGCGGATGCAGCTCTACTGAGGCAGGCCGGGGACAGGCGCTGCGATAGGTTGCTGGATCCGTCGCTGGAGGTCGGCCCCGCCGATTCCCCCCTTCAGCCCCTCCCCAGGGCGACCGAGACGCATCCCCCCCATGAGCCAGTCCTACTACGAGACGATGTACATCCTCCGCCCGGACATCCCGGAGGAGGAGGTCGAGAGCCATGTCAGCAAGTACCGCGACCTCGTGAATGAGGCCGGTGGCCAGGTACTCGACACCCAAATGCGCGGCAAGCGCCGCCTCGCCTACCCGATCGGCAAACACCGGGAAGGCATCTACGTTCAGCTCAACCACGATGGCGACGGCCAGCAGGTGGGACCGCTGGAGCGGGCCATGCGCCTCTCCGAGGATGTGATTCGGTATCTCACCGTGAAACAGGCAGGGCCGATCCCCACCCCCCGCACCCTCCCGAGCGAGCCGGCCGAACCGGCCGCCACTGCAGCCGCCGACTGATCCCACCCGCCGCCGCGCGGAATGGCAGATTTCGCCTCACCCTCCTAAACTCTGCCAAGTTTGTAGGAAGGTGATGAGCGATTCCGGCGATTTCCAGGCGTCCGCTCGCCGCAGCGCTCAGGCCGCCTCCGTCTCCAATCGATGGTGGGAGAGCGAGGGGGCCGCTCCCGCCAGCGCCCCGCCGCCGCCCCCACCGCCACCGCCGATGGGGGCCCCGAGCAGCCCCCCGCCGGCAGGGGAGACATTCCTCTGGAACCGCAGGGAACAGCGCCAGCTCCAGTTGGAGCTGGAGGCAGCCCGCGACGAGATCGCCGCCCTCCACGAGATGCTGGAAGATCTGCCGGAAATCTTCGAACGCAAGTTCCGGCAAAGGGTGCAGGGGTTGGTGGAGGAGCAGCGGCGCCTGCTGGCCGACAACCAGATGCTGCGCGAAAGGCTCTATGCCCTAACCCCTGCCAGCCCGGTCTCCCCCCCGCTGGCCCTGCCCCCCCGCAGCTCCTTCCCCGCCCGGGGGGAGCGCTCCCGTCTGCGGCGCTCCCTGCGCTCCGCCCTGGGGAACTGGCTCACCCAGGCCGGCTGGCCGTCCCCCCCTGCCGACCTCAGCCCCCGCGACGACGGGCAGACCACAGCCGCGTAGGCAGTCCCCACACATAAATGAATCCCTCCGCGGCACGGTGATCGAAGCGGTCCTCCGCGCCGTAGGTGGCCATGTCGGGCACGTAGAGGCTGTCGCTGTCGCTGGCGCGGCCCACCACGGTGGCATTGCCCTTGTGAAGCCGCAGGCGCACCCTGCCAGTCACCGTCTTCTGGGTGCGGTCGAGGAAGCCGTCGAGAGCCTCCTTCAGGGGTCCGTACCACAGGCCCTGGTACACGAGATCCGCCCAGCTGGCCTCGATCTGGCGCTTGTAGCGCTGCACGTCCGCCGCGAGGGTGAGGCTTTCGATCTCCTGGTGGGCGCGGATGAGCAGCAGCAACCCGGGAGTCTCATAAATCTCGCGGCTCTTGATGCCCACCACCCGGTTCTCGATCATGTCGAGGCGACCGAAGCCATGCTCACCGGCCAGATCATTGGCACGGCGCATGAGGCTCACCGGATCGAGGGCCTCCCCGTCGATCGCCACCGGATTGCCGCGCTCGAAGGCGATCTCCACCACCCGGGCCTGCTCCGGAGCCGCCTCGATGGAACGGGTGAGGGCGAAGACCTCCTCGGGGGGCTCCACCATGGGATCTTCGAGCTGGCCGGCCTCGATGCTGCGGCCCAGGAGATTGAGGTCGATCGAGTAGGGGGAGCTCCGGGTCACCGGCACAGGGATGCCGCATCGCTCGCCGTAGGCGATCGTCTCCTCGCGGCTCATCCCCCATTCCCGGGCCGGGGCGAGCACCGTCAGCTCGGGCGCCAGCGCGCCGATCGCCACGTCAAACCGCACCTGGTCGTTGCCCTTGCCGGTGCAGCCGTGGGCGACGGCATCCGCCCCCCGCTCCCGGGCCACCTCCACCAGCCGCCGGGCGATCAGGGGTCGGGCGAGGGCGGTGGAAAGGGGATAGCGGCCTTCATAGAGGGCGTTGGCCCGAATCGCCGGGAAGGCAAACGCCTCCACGAAGGGCTCGATCAGGTCCTCCACGATCGACTCGCTGGCGCCGGCGGCCAAAGCTTTGCGGCGGATCGGCTCCAGTTCATCCCCCTGGCCGAGGTCGGCGGCGAAGGTGATCACCTCCTCCACCCCCCACTCGTTTTTCAAGTAGGGAATGCAAACACTGGTGTCGACCCCGCCGGAGTAGGCGAGAACCACCCGTCGGGCCCGTCCTCCGCTCGCTGCCATCGCACCGGACTGGCTCATGCCTGGCTCTCCTCGCTGGATCGGCTCGATTCTCTCGCGTCGACCGGCAGCGGCCAGCGCAGCAGCACCACCAAAGCGGTGGCCAGGGGAGGGAGCAGCAAGAGCGCCGCCACCAGGTCACCGCGGATCGGCAGCGGCGCGGACCAGCGCTCCCCCGCGCCAGCCAGCAGGGCGCTGAGGGCCAGGGCCAGGGCCCAGAGCGCGGCAATGAAGCGGATCTTCCGGAAGGGCATCGGCGGAGGGGAGCGGGGATCGGGCATCGCGGGCAGTAGGATGACGGATTAGACACTCAGGATCCAGCTGGCCTGGAGCCCCTATGAGCATTCTTGATACCATCAATCCCTCCCTCACCCGCTATCGGCGCGATGAACCCGCTCCGGTGCTGCCGCTGCGGGATGAGCCGGATCTGCTCAGCCTGCTGGAGGCCAGTGGCCGGCTCGTGGCGGATGAGGAGAGCGCCAGCACCGATGTAAGCACCGTGGAGGAGGAGGAGCTCTCCGCGCTGATGGGCGAAAAGGAGGACTACAACCAGGTGGACGAAACCCCCGAGGAGGACTGGGAAGACTGACCCCTGCCATGAAGGTGTCCGACGGCAGGTTACCCGCTGCTCTACTGGCTGCCATCGTGCTGGGCGCCTGCCTGGCGAACGATTGGCGGCTGGACCATCAGATGCTCACCCTGCCGCTGCTCGTGGCCACGGGGGCCAGTGCCGGCGTGGCGGCGTGGGGGGTTCCCCGGCTGCGGCGCCTGAAGCTCGGCCAGGTGATCCGCAGCGAAGGTCCGCAGGCCCACCACAGCAAGGCGGGCACCCCCACGATGGGCGGCCTGCTGGTGGTGCCGGTGGGGGTTTTCGTGGGCGGCCTCGCGGCACCGGAGGATCCCCGGCTGCTGGCGGTGGCCGCCATCACCCTGGCGTACATGGCCATCGGGGCCTTTGATGATTGGCGGAGCCTCACCCGCCAAACGAACACGGGGCTCAAGCCGCGGGGGAAGTTGCTGCTCCAGAGCGGGGCGGCGCTTCTGTTTCTCCTCTGGGCCGCCTTGGGCGGTTGGGTGGGGGGCGCCACCGCCGGGGATGTGGCCCTGCCCTTCGGCTGGATCCTTCCCCTCGGGGTGTTGATCTGGCCCCTCGGCCTGTTCGTGTTCCTGGCGGAGAGCAACGCCACCAACCTCACCGACGGCCTGGATGGCCTGGCGGCCGGTTGCGGCGCGATCGTCTTCACCGGCCTGGGTTTGCAATTGATGCTGCGCGGCAACGACGGCGATCCGGCGCTGGCCGCCTTTTGCGTGGCGATGGCGGGCTGCTGGCTGGGGTTCCTCAGCCAGAATCGCCATCCGGCGCGGGTGTTCATGGGCGACACCGGCTCGCTGGCCATGGGGGCCGCCCTCAGCGCCGTGGCCCTGCTGAGCAACAGCCTCTGGCCCCTGCTGCTGATGGGGGGGGTGTTCCTCGCGGAATCCCTCTCGGTGATCCTGCAGGTGGGGGTGTTTAAGGCCACCAAGGGGCCCGACGGGCGGGGCCGTCGCCTGTTCCGCATGGCCCCCCTGCATCACCACTTTGAACTGAGCGGGCTGAGCGAGGAGCGGGTTGTGCTCTCCTTTTGGGCCACCAGCCTGATACTGGTGGTACTCGGGCTGTTGCTGCGGCCCTGAACTCCTTTCTCCCCCTCCCCCCATGGCCCACTTCACCTGGAAGGAAGCCGGCCTCACCGGCGACTGCGCCAGCCTTGAGGCCATGGCGGCCCGCTTTGAAGAATCCGCGGCGTTGATGCGCCGCATGGCGGCCGAAGGCTTCCGCCTCGACCGGGACCCCGACGGTCTGGGCCGCATCACCCATCCGGATCCCGGCGTGTTCGAGGCCTACGGGTTCATCAGCGAGGAGTCGCCGGAGCGCCAGCTGCAGTTGCTCGAGGATCCCGACGCCTGATCCGCCGCTCTTCTTCAGCGGCGGCGGAGGGCACCCACGACCCAGACCACCACAAAGGCCAGGGAGGACAAGCCCAGATAAATCAAGGTTCCCTGCTGGAGATCGGCGATATCCAATCCGAAGAGGGTGAAGCCATCGCCCACCTCTCCGGCGGTTTGGAAGGCGAAGAGGCGCAGGGGGGAAAGAAGGATGGACATGGGGTCAGCTGGCGTTCTGGCCAGGTGCACAGGGGGAAACACCACAATTAGCGAAGGGAGCCAGGCTTTCCGAAGGAGGGGAGGTCAGAGGGCACGGCTTGCCAAAAACTCGCATAACTTTTCCGCCACGCATGACAACCGAAGGGGAGGGAGTCGGATCCAAGGTAGCGCTGAAAGAAAAAGCCTGGGTTCTCATCGAGGGAAAACCGGGCAGCGACGCGAGGATCGGCGACGCGGAACCAGGGAAATACCCGAGGCGCAAGCAGACCCAGAAGAATATCTTCATTAAGCCCACACTTGGCGTAATAAGAAAGAGAATTACGCCATGACACCAAGCGGCGCAAGACCAAAAACATTCTGTTGAGCAACCTAAGCAAGGAGTGCATCGAAACCCCTTCACTGCAAGGCTGAAGCGGGGAATGAGCCGAGAGGATCTCTCGCAAACCAAGCACAGGCGAATAGCGAAACCGCCACGATACGAGCACCGCATGGTGATGGACAACCCGACGAAGCGAAAGGCCTCCATTGCCTACAGCCTCCTTCGGGCAGTCAAGACCGAGGGGAAGATCTGCAAGGGAGAGCCAAGGGGCCCCTAAATAAGAATAGCCATATTCAAGCCAGCAAGCAAGATCAGGAGAAAAAATCCAGGCATCTAATTGAGCAATTAAAATATAATCCCAGGCAATAAACTTCTGATAAAAAGAAGGGGAGAGCATCAGGTTATTATAGGTACTTACAGACTCAAAAAAAGAAGTCGAAAAATAAGTAACCTCCACATCTCTACCAGCTTTTGCCGCATCCTCTAAAAGGTGCCCTAGAGAAAGGTCCAGATTGGGATCCAGGCCCTGGGGGCAAACAAGACGAATTGAGTAACTCGCTAGCAAAAGCATCGTATTCGTGAGCGAGGAAAGCTCATCCTCAGGCAGAGGAAGACGATAGACAGGTATCACAATACAGCAAGTGAAGTTTCTTTTGTTTTTCATTTTCTGTAGCAAAGGAATCAAACAAAGAAAAGAAGATTCGAGTAAAACTAAGATAAATACTTACTCTTGAATCAAGATTTTAGAGCAGTAAGTGTCATCCTAAGCGCCAATCCCAAAATACTTATTTGCTCGCCATAGGATTCGCAGACATTTTTTAGGGTAATGAAGCGGCTGCTTGAAAGCTGTGTGAAATTTGGCCAACAGTGGATCGAGGATTCGTCCCCTCAAGGAGGCTTTATAGCGTAGATGCTTACCAGCAATGTGATTTTCAAATGTATGTCTGTCTGCAACCTCGTCACCAAGAAAGAAGTCCGGGTGAATAAGTTCTCCCAAACCTTCCGTAGCAACATGGGAGACCCTGTCATCCGTTGTGTGGGTGGCGTCGGCGCCAAAACCAATATTAGTGATCAGATTTTTATTGGGAAGCGCGGTCAAGCCA
>JBIPMZ010000071.1:0-9596 GCA_044376165.1 Cyanobium sp. | reverse complement strand
CGTAACCTGAGTTTGATGGGTAGTCACGGCATGATGCCAAACGCCGTTCTGCCCCATGCCCCCGAGCGGCCTCGTGTCTTTCCCGAGGCTTCCCCAAGCCGTCTCGCGTAGAGAAGCCATAGGGCAGGCTGTCAGTTCAACATAAGATTTGTAATTACAGAGAAGATTGTAGAATAGAAGAGGAAGCTCACAATGGCCTGGGATAACACAACGCGCCGTGTCAAGCCATCCTCCAGGTCTACGTCACTCATGGCAAAGGTGAGAGCTACTGAGTAGGCAACATAGAGAAAGTCAGAGAACAGTGGCTCATCTGTGCCAGGGAATATAAATCCCTGTGGACTGCCTCCCGCCGCCGATGGAGAACGATTTAGCTTGTAGTAAACTTTAGCATAGTAGAGTGCGAAGCCCAGGTGCAGTTCTAGCCAGGCGGCAAAGAGGGCAATAAAGAATAAGCTAACCCGTAGCGAATCAGGCATGGCTCCAGGATCATGCTTGACGTCGTATACACAAAGACTGAGCACCGATACGCTTACGAACGAGAGGAGTATGGTGCGCCGCAACAAGCGGCTGCGGTCGGGGTGAAGGGTGGAAAACAAGGCGCGTGTGCGCTGAGCGTCAAGCAACATAGCGGCCTTGGCAAACAGCACCAGATCGAAAACCAACGCTATAAGCATTCCAACGCTAAGCGCCTCCGCTAGCCGAAACCAGTGAATTACGGACAAGGTAACGAGTATTCCAATAAGTAAAGCCACTTTTGCACGACGGAGATCCCGCATCGACTTGGGGAAAACCATGGGCGTCTCCCGCGATGCGATAGCGGATAGTTCACTCGTCATGGCTCACAACGGCGTCGCCATAGGTCACCTTCCATCCTACTCTTTGGCCAGCGCGCATCCGACGCCAAAAGCGCAGTCCATAGCGTTCAAAAAAGACGCCTGTTTCGTCTCGCTGTAGCGGCGGCAAGCGCCTTAACTCCAACACCTCACAGAGTTGGCGAGAATCCAGCTCGATCTGGGTGCGAAGCAACTGCTCCAACAGGTCGACCCTTTCGCGCAGCCTCCGCAGCGAGACCAACCGTTGGGGCTGCTCCCAGGCTTCGGCTGGGCTCAGAGGTGCCGGTGAAGCGGGTGGGGGGGACGATTGCATATCTGCGGGGATGGCTTCGGCGCCGCCAGTGGCGTCCAGGTATTGAATCAGACGTTGCGCATCGCTAAGGCCGAGGAAGATGCGCATGCCACGGCGTAAGGGCTCCAGTCCCAGCCTGCGCATCAGCAAGAGGAGGTCAACCCGGCTGATCTCGAGCTGTCCCTCAAGTTCGGAGAGGGGGACCATCGCTTGCGCACCCATGAGTCTGAACGTCGAACCATCGCTGCATTCTCTCGTCTCCGGTCCTGCTGTTGCTGTAGCCAGTATCATCAAGACAAAGGGAGCCCGCCTGGCAAAACTTCACACCTCTGCTAGATTGCGGATCAATCCTTCCCTTTTTCTTCAGGAACTCCCATGGCAGAGTACCGGATCTACGATTTTCTCAAGCTGCTTTCTGTGGTGCATCATATCCCCGGGCGAGTGCGTCTCAAACTGACAAAACCAGTGCAGGCGCAACAGCTTGGACTTAATATGAGCGATCTGGACAGCTTGATTGAGGCGCTCCGCAAATGCCAAGGCGTCCGATCGGCTGCTGTCAACAGAATCTCTCTATCCTGCACGATTGATTATGATCCGGAGATGATCCACGCCGAAGCCTGGTTGCAACTTGTCAGCAATCAGCAAGCTGAGGAGCTGCATGACGACCACTCCTCTCCTCTCCTCACAGAGATTGTAAGTTTGTTGGGCTAAAGCCCGCCCTCGCTTCCCTCTACAGCAAAGCCATCCACAACCCTCCGATGAGTGTGTGCTCTGGGCTGAAGGCAGCTTCCTTACCCACGGCATTCCATTTGCCCTAGTGATAGGTATTCTGAAATGGATTATCTTGCCTTTATAATCTTGCCGAAGCTGCTCTGCACCACCTGCGGCGGTGCTGTCGTTGGGTCTATGGTGAAGGTGCGAGTTTCTACTTGGTAGCTGTTATCTGGGTATTCGAAGCGCACAACGCCAGAGAGAGAAACCAGCGGGCCAGATCTATCCAGTACTCTGATGTTATCAATCGAGACACGCGAGAATTGCTGGAAGAACTCTGGTCGGAACAAGGGTGCCGTAGCCGCGCTGTGATAACGACTAGATTCTGCAAAATCCTTATTCGAGAGTGCCTTATACAACGCGGTGATCGCTTGGGTCGCGTCTGCCTCCTCTTCACCCGGCAGCGGCTGACGGTTAGGGAGGGAAACTGCAGCGTTCCCATGGTTGGGCGGGATGGCTGATGCGGAGGGGGATTGACTGGGTTCGGGCGGCTGCGGAGGCTGCTGCCATCCGCTCCGGGCGTCAGCGGGGGCATAGGGCTGGCCGACACGAAAGCTCCGGCCCGTTGCGGCCGAGAGGCGCTGGGCAAAGAGATGGGCCTGCTCAGCTGTTGTGAAGCTGGCAACCTGTAGAGCATTCTCTCGATTGATATAGGCATCCCTGCAATAGTTGCTTTTAACTACAGCCAGGAGGGCCGAATCCGCATCGGCGAGCACGGGCCACCAAGACTGGCGGGGAGAGGGCGCCGGGGATCCGCAACTGGCTTGAAAGGCCAAGGGTTCGGTGGACCGGTCCGGCTGGCGGCTGGATCGAGATTCCCCAAGCGGTGCCAGGCGATTCCCGCCACTCAGGGCCAGGCCGATGGCCAGCCCCACACCCACCAGCCCCACACCCATCAGCCCGAGGATCCACACCCAGCGGTCGCTTCTGGGGGCCTTCTCAAGCTCAGGCTTGGGGGGCAGCTCCGGCTCCGATTTGGGAGGTAGCACCGGCTGGCTTTGGAGCTCATTCAGAAAGCCAAGCAACCTATCCGATTCCTGGCTGATATCTTCAATATCCTTATCAGAGCGATTCTGCATGGTAAGGGAGTAGGCGCCTGCCCGAGCTAGGCGATGGTTCGCCCACCGCTTATCTTAGCGACTGCAGACGTGGCGGTTGAGGCGCTGGCCCCCTTGCCGCAGGGCGGTTCCTCTCTGGTGCGGGCAGACCCTGATCTCGGGCGGCGAGCGCAGCGGTGTCCTGGACCGGTTGCCGTGGCCGAGGGCGGCCGCAGCGCCCCTCCTCTCCAGTCCTCCTCAGGATGAGGTGAGCTAACCGGTTCATGACCCACCGCAACGGTCGGTTAGCGGGCTCCGCCCTGCTTCTGTTCTCCCTGCTGCACGCCGAGGCGGGCGCGATGCCGGCAGGCAAGCCAGGCCCTGGGAACCAGGAGCGCGAGGCGGCGGCCAAGCAAAGCGAGAGATAGGCCCAAAAGCATCTCTTCGGGGATTGGGGCGGTTGACGCACCGACCTTTGGCAGCAGGGGATCGAAACGTAAATCCTACTGACTTTGATGTTAACCGGCCTGGATCTCCTCACACACCTGGACAATCAGGGTGTGTTGTTGCTCGTTCAACCGACCGCTTTGAAAATGTGCGATTGCGGCTGCTTTCTTCAAGATCGCATAGGCGCTGATCATCTCCCGCGGAATCAAGTCTGTGCCCCCCAAAGCTTGTCGGCTGGGACTTCGACTGGAGCGAGGCTGTCGTGCTCCGTGCGCGTAGCCGGCATGGTGGGGTTCCCTCGGGCTGTGTGGAGGTTAATGCCGCTGGCCAGCCCCACCCTGTCGAACCCCCAGCGCTGAAGATTGGCTCCTCTCCGTCAACATTTAGTGTGCCTCCCTTGGGTTTTGCCTCCAGCTGATCCACGAGAAATCCGGGCATCGTGTTCTTGTCGTTGCGAAGGCCATCGCGAGCGGGTGGAACAGGACAAGAATCTGGCATCACCCTCTGGTCGCAAGAGACAGAATCATTGCGCGCTACCGGCTTGATATGTTTGCCAACGCACTCGCACCCCATGCCATTGTGAGCTGTGCTCTCAATACTCTGCACATTCGAGAGGGGTGAACCCTATGGCACCCGACTCCTGCTTCGGGCTCTGAGGCACACCCACATGGTGCTCTGGGCTCAGACGCCCATGGTTTGGGGAACGCGTGAGGAGTGCAGGGGACTTTCAGCGGGGAGGATCAAGGATTCGCCACTCATTAAGGTGGGCTTGGGCAGGCCGAGGATCTCCAGCAGGGTGGGGGCGATATCGGCGAGGCCGCCGCACTCGCGCAGCTGCACAGCGGTGCCATGGCCGGGGAGTTTGCGCTTTTCCCCCTCCACCAAAATCACCGGCACCGGATTGGTGGTGTGGGCGGTCCAGGGGCGACCGTCTGCGCCCCGCATCAGTTCGGCGTTGCCGTGATCCGCTGTGATCAGCAAGGTGCCGCCCATCCGGTTTGTAGCCTCCAGCAGCCGACCCACACAGTGATCCACCGTGGCGATTGCCTCCGTGGTGGCCTCCATCCGCCCGGTATGACCCACCATGTCTGGATTGGCGTAGTTGATCACCACCAGGGAGTAGATCCCCTTGCGGATCGCCGCGATGCAGCTATCGGTGAGTTTCGCCGCGGACATCTCCGGTGCCTGGTCGTAGGTGGGGACGCGGGGGGAAGGAACGAGATGGCGGTCTTCGCCGGGAAAGGCCTGCTCGATTCCCCCGTTCATGAAGTAGGTGACGTGAGGATATTTCTCCGTCTCGGCGGTGCGGAACTGGCGCAGGCCGTGCTCGGAAACCACCTGGCCCAACAATCCATCGAGCGACTCCGGCGGAAAGGCGACGGTCACCGGCAGGCCCTGCTCGTATTGCGTGAAGGTGACGAGGTGCAGCGGGGTGAGCCTCTGGCGAGGGAAGCCGGCAAACTCCTCCAACACCAAAGCCCGGATCAGCTGGCGGGCCCGGTCGGGGCGGAAGTTGAAGCAGATCAGACCATCCCCGGCCTGCAGGAGCTCGGGCGAGAAGCGCAGCGGCTCCAGGAATTCATCCGTTATCCCCGCCTCGTAGGAGCTCTGCAGAGCCTCCGCTGGGCCCACCCCGCTGAGAGGGCCCTCCTCCGTGAGCAACCGGTAGGCCTTTTCGGTTCGCTCCCAGCGGTTGTCCCGGTCCATCGCCCAGTACCGCCCGCACATCGTGGTGATCCTGCCGATGCCAGCGGTCTCGATCGCCCGCTCGATCTGCTCCAGAAAAACAGAGGCGCTGTTCGGGGCCGTGTCGCGGCCGTCGGTGATCACATGCACGCACACCTCCCGCAGACCCCGCTCCGCGGCCCAGCGCAGCAGACCCGCCAGGTGCTCCACATGGCTGTGCACCCCCCCGTCCGAGCACAGGCCGATCAGGTGCAGGCGACCCCCCTCGGCCAGGAGGCGATCGGCGAGGGCGTTGAGGGAAGCGTTGCGGGCCAGGCTGCCGTCCCGCACCGCCTGGCCGATGCGCACCAGCTCCTGACGAATGATGCGACCGGATCCGATCGTGAGGTGGCCCACTTCCGAATTGCCCATCTGGCCGTCGGGCAAGCCAACGGCGCCGCCGCTGGCCTCAATCAACGTGTGGGGATAGGCCTCCCACAAAGCATCCATCACGGGGGTGTCCGCGGCGCGGATGGCATTCGCCTCCTCCACCGCCCGATAGCCCCAACCATCCAGGATGGCCAAAACCACAGGTGCGATCGGTGCCGAAAGGGAGATCCCGGCTCGCAGGCCGCTCTGCAGGGGAGTGTTCGGTGGAGAGGGAACTGCGGTCACCCGATCTACGGAACCCATCTCTGCAACGACTCTGCCAACCTACAGCCAGGCCGTTCGGCTGCCCCTGCGGCGGTCGGTGGCGTCAGGTTTCGGTCACATCGGGTTTCCATCCGCGCGCTTAGCATCTCCATCCCGCTCTCCCCGCGCCCTCCATGGCCTCGCCGGCAGCCCCCGGGGATCGGCGCCCCGTTTCCGGCGGAGAGGCACCCCGGGGGGATGGCCGGGACGACCGTCTGCCCCTGCTCTCCGAGCCGGAACTGGGCCGCACCCTCGATCGGCTCGCTTCCCAGGTGTTGGAGTCGGTGGGGGATAGCAGGGAGCTGGTGCTGCTGGGGATCCCCACCCGCGGGGTGGCCCTGGCGAAGGTGCTGGCCGGGCGCCTGGAGGCGCTCTGCGGCCATGCCGTCCCCCATGGCAGCCTCGATCCCACCTTCCATCGCGACGACCTGGAGAGGGTCGGCACCCGGCTGGTGGAAGCCACCCAGCTGCCGGGCAGCGTGGAGGGCCGCGCCGTCGTCCTCGTCGATGACGTGATCTTCACCGGTCGCACCGTCCGCGCCGCCCTTGAAGCCCTCCAGGCCTGGGGTCGCCCGAAGCGGGTGCTGCTGTTGGTGATGGTGGACCGCGGCCATCGGGAGCTGCCGATTCAGCCGGATTTCTGCGGTCGGCTGGTGCCCACCACCCGGCAGGAGAGCATCCAGCTCTGCCTGCGCCACATCGATGGCGAAGAGGGGGTGTTCCTGCTGCGGGGCGGATAGGGATTCCCGGCGGTGGCGCTGGAGCTGGCCACCCTCAGAGCGACTCCAGTTCGTCGGCGCGGAAGTGGGCGCGGAACCGCCCGAAGGCCACCACCACCGGCAGGGTGGGGCTGATCGTTCGCCCCTTCCAGTCGTGGAGCACCTCGTGCACCTGCCCCTCCTGCCCCTGCATATCGAACGGCTGACCGCGGTGCGCCGGGTGGTTGTAGAGCACCACGCTCTGGCTCACCCTCACCTGATCTCCTGCCTGCATGACCCCACGGTCGGAATGCGCTGCCAATCCTGTCACGCGTCGGAGAACGCTGACGAGATCAGCCGCCGCTGCCCGGCGGACGCCCTCAGCGCTGGCAGGCGCTCTCCGGCCCGGCCTCCACCACCCGCCCGCCCAGCTGGCGACAGGACTCCTGAAAGGCCTGCCACTCGTCCATGCCGGCCGAGAGGCGTTTCTGCATCAGAGCATCGAGCTCCGCCGCTGGAACGGTGTGGGGAAGCGTCCCGTGGCTGTCCTTCTGCTGCTCCTCCCGCCGCAGCCGGGCCAGACCCTCGCGCACCTGGCGGCGCTTCTCGGCGCTGCGGGCCTGCCACCACGGGTGGTCGAGCCGGTTGAGGGCATCGAGGGCCTCCCACCAGCGGGCCTGGCCGATCAGACGGTCGGCCCGCTCCAGCTGCTGCCGGTTCCGTTCCCATACCGCCCGCATCTCGTCGCCGATGCCGCGGCCATCGCCCCGGCGGTCCTCCCCGAGGGGGCGGAGGGCCGTGAGGGCTCCCTCCAGATCGCCGGCGGCAAACCGGACCAGGGCCTGGCGGTGCAGCTGCTCCCGCCAGCCCTGCAGCCGGCGCCGGTCCGCCGCCGTGGCCAGGGCGGAATCCACCAGCTGTCCCTGCAGCTGCAGCGCCTCTCCCCAGCGGCGCGCCTGCCACAGCTGGCGGGCTCGCTCCCGCCGGCACCAGCCCTGCTCCGGGGTGGAGCGCCCCGGCAGCCAGCTGAGGGCCGCCAGCTGGTCGCCGTAGCGCAGGCAGTCGTCCAGGCGGCCCTCCGCCGCCGCCAGGCGCTGCTGGGCGGGCAGCTGACGCTCCCACCAGTACACCGCCGCCAGGCTCGCCAGGACCGGGCCCAGGGTGAGAAGCAGCCAGAAGCGGGGGAGCCTGTGTCGGCGCAGCGCCAAGGAGGGGCGCTCCGGGAACTCGTCCCCCTTTGTATGCAGCCGCCGGCCCCGCAGCACGGCGGACGGGACGCTCAGCGCACCGGACCCAGCGGCAGGGGGCCAAACCGGCCCTCCGGGCCCACCACCTCCAGATCCTCCCCCTCCACCGCCAGGGTGCCCTCCGCGTCGATGGCGAAGCGCAGACGCAGCCGGTCCACCCCCTGCCGGCCGGGGGTGGCGAGGGCCAGCAGGCGCGGCTCCGCGCTCCAGGGCCGCACCTGCGCTTCCCCCGCCGGGCGGCTCCGCAGCACCGGCAGCCCGTTCTCGAACACCACCTCGGCCCGGCTCTCCGGCTGCGGCTCCCCCAGCACCAGCTCCAGCTGGCGCTGGCCCTCCACACCACAGGCGAGCACCAGCTCGAGCGGCTGCTCCGTCGGCCAGCTCTGGCCGGCCACGAACAGCGGATGCCAGCGGTGCGCCCGGCTGCGGCGATCCCAGGTGCGCAGCGACACCCCCCGCGTCAATACATCCTTCAGCCGCACGCCGGGGGTGAGGGCCAGGGCCCCCAGGGCGACCGCCTCCACCGGCCGCTCGCCCCGCAGGGGCACCCCCGGGAACCGCTCCGCCAGCCACTGGCGGAGCAACGGCAGGCGACTGCCGCCACCCACCGGCAGCACCGCATCCAGCGCGGCGGGATCGACGCCCGCCCGCCGCGCCCCCGCCAACACCGCCTCCAGCACCTCATCGAGGCGCTCCAACAGCCCCCGCTCGCGCAACAGCCGCTCCAGCGCCGGGCGCCGCAGCCGCAGCTCCCGCGCCGGACGGCCGGGAAGGCTGAGGATCTCCAGGGCCTCCTCGGCGTCGCTGAGCCGGCACTTGATCCGCTCGGCGGCCTGCAGCAACGCGCCTTCGGGGGGATCCTCCGGGCAGAGTTCCGCCGCGATCCAGCGGTCGAGATCCCGGCCGCCGAAGGCCAGCCCCGCCTTGCCGATCACCCGGGCGCCGCGCAGCGCCTGCCCGCTGCGCTCCAGATCCCGTCCCGCGAAGCGGAGCAGCTGGGCGATCGGTGCCGCCCGGCCCTCCCCCCCCTCCAGGGCCACCAGCGAGAGATCGAGGGTGCCGCCGCCGAGATCCACCACCAGCACCCGGCTGCCCGGGGGGAGGCCGGCCCCGATGGCGGCGGCCGTCGGTTCGTCCACCAGGGCCAGCTCCGCCACGGGCAGCTCCCGGCACACCTCCTGCAGCCAGCGGCGGTAGCCCGGATACGACTCGATCGGGGCGGTGAGCACCAAACGGTGCGGCGCCACCCCCTCCGGCAGGGCCTGCCACAACCTGCGCAGCAACAGGCCGCCGGCCTGCTCAGGGGTGAGCCAGCTCCCCTCGCTGCCGCTCTCCTCGCCGCCTCTGGCCGGGGGGGCCGCCAGCGGCGTGGCGGCGCCCCCCGGCCCCCCTGCGCCGATCCGCCGTTTGAAGTCGCGGCAGAGGCCGGGCCCGCCTCGAGCCACCAGATCGGCCTCCAGCACCTGCCGGCCGATCAGGGGGCGGATCTCCCCCGGACCCGAAAGCCAAAGCAGGCTGGGCACCACCGGCGGGCTGCCGCCGCTGTACGGGGCCAGGGCGAGCAGGCGGGGCGGGCCGTCCCCCCCCTGCCAGGCCACAACCGTGGTGCTGCTGCCCAGGTCGATTGCGAGGGTGCCCGCCATGACGGCATCAATCCATCGCCCCTTCTACTCGGCCGAGCGGGTCCGCTGACCTAGGCTGAGCGTCCTACGGCGGAAATCTCCGAGTCGCATGCCCAGCAGTGCCGATCTCAAACCCAAAGATCTCGCCCATCGGGCTGAGAGCTTGATCCGCCATTCCAGCAATCGCTACCTCACCACCGTGCGCATTGCCTTCCGGGCCAAGCAGCGCCGTTTCGACGACTTCGATGGCCTGCTGGAAGACACGATGGTGAAGCCGGTGCAGCGGGCGAT
>JBIPMZ010000070.1:0-9603 GCA_044376165.1 Cyanobium sp. | reverse complement strand
CCGCGACGATACCGGCCGCTACCGGGTGCGGTGGATCCCCGCCGAGCATGCCATCGGCGTTCCCCACGATGTGCCGGTGCTCGGCTACCGGGTGAACACCTGCGACCGCCTGCGGCTGTGGAGGGCGGATGCCACGGAATCCTTCGACTTCTACGCCTTCAATATCGGCGATTACTACGGGGCCGTGGAGGAAAAGGTGGGCAGCGAGACCCTCTCGAAGGTGCTCTACCCCAACGACGGCACCGACGAGGGGCGCCGGCTGCGCCTCAAGCAGCAGCATTTCTTCGTCTCCTGTTCGCTGCAGGACATGCTGCGCAACCTCGACCTGCGCGGCATTCCGGTGCAGGAGTTCCCCGACCACTGGGCGGTGCAGCTCAACGACACCCACCCGTCGATTGCGGTGGCGGAGCTGATGCGCCTGCTGCTCGACGACAAGAATCTGGAGTGGGATCCCGCCTGGGAGATCACCAAACGCTGCCTGGCCTACACCAATCACACCCTGTTGCCGGAGGCGCTGGAGAAGTGGGGGCTCGATCTGTTCGGCTCCCTGTTGCCGCGCCACCTGGAGATCATCTACGAGATCAACCGGCGCTTCCTGCAGCAGGTGCGCATTCGTTACCCCGGCAATGAGCAGATCCTGCGTCGCGTCTCGATCATCGATGAGGAGGGTCGCAAATCTGTGCGCATGGCCCACCTGGCCACGGTGGCCTCCCACCATGTCAACGGGGTGGCGGCGTTGCACAGCGAGTTGGTGCGCACCGACCTGTTTCCGGAATTTGCCGCCCTTTGGCCGGAGAAATTCACCAATGTCACCAATGGCGTCACGCCGCGTCGCTGGGTGGCTCTGGCCAACCCCCAGCTCTCGCAGCTCCTGGATGAAACGATCGGTGATGGCTGGGTGAGCGACCTCGACCAGCTGCGCCACCTCGAGCGCTACGTCGACGACAACGCCTTCCTGGAGCGCTGGGGCGAGGTGAAACTGGGGGTCAAGCGCCACCTCACCAGTTACATCCACCGCCACACCGGTGTACTGGTCGACCCTGCTTCGCTGTTCGATGTGCAAGTGAAGCGGATCCATGAGTACAAGCGTCAGCACCTCAATGCCCTGCAGGTGGTGGCCCAGTATTTGCGCATCAAGAACGGTCGCACCGAAGGCATGGCCCCTCGCACGGTGATCTTCGGGGGCAAGGCGGCGCCGGGCTACGCGATGGCGAAGCTGATCATCCGCTTCATCAATGGCATCGCTGAGACGGTGAATGCCGACCCGGATATGGAGGGACTGCTGCGGGTAGTGTTCCTGCCCGATTATAATGTGAAACTAGGCGAGCGGGTGTATCCGGCCGCGGATCTTTCCGAGCAGATCTCCACCGCGGGCAAGGAGGCCTCCGGCACCGGCAACATGAAGTTTGCGATGAATGGCGCCCTCACGATCGGCACCTTGGATGGCGCCAACGTGGAGATTCGCGAGCAGGTGGGCGAGGAAAACTTCTTCCTGTTCGGCAAGACCACCGCAGAGATCGGCGCCCTCCACCGCGAGGGCTACCGACCCTGGGAGCTGATCCACACCATCCCCGAGCTGCCGGAGGTCCTGCGGCTGATTGAGCAGGGTCACTTCAGCAATGGCGACACCGACATGTTCCGGCCGCTGCTGCACAACCTCACCGGTGATGATCCCTTCTTCGTGATGGCCGACTTCCACGACTACCTGCGCGCCCAGGATGCCGTAAGCCAGGCCTGGGCCGACCGTCGCGCCTGGAATCGGATGTCGCTGCTGAATACGGCCCGCACCGGCTTCTTCTCCTCCGACCGCTCGATCCGCGAATACGCACAACGCATCTGGAAGGCGGAGGAGTTCCCGGTGACGATCACCTGCGAGCTGGATTGACCGAGCTGGCCGGGGGCGCGATCTGGCTCCCCGGGGGAGGGGGGCGGCTCAGCCCCCCCGGTGATCGGGGAGATCGGGGGTTTGGTGCAGGAGACGGTTGAGCCGCAGCCGGTCGGCATTGAGCGGGTCGGGGGCCAGTTCGCCGGCCACCTCCCGAAACTTCTGCTCCACCTCCTCGGGAACGCGCACGTCAAAGATGCGCTCCATCAGCGCTTCGATCGAGAAGAGGTGAGCGTTGATGTTCTCCAGGTCGCCCATGGCCTGCTGGATGGCATCCGATTCGGCCGTGGGGGCTCCCCGGCCCGCTTCGGCGGGGGCGGGGGTGGGTGAGGACTCCCCGTCGCCGTACTGCTTCTGCAGTTCTTCAAGCACCCGGCCGGCCAGGGTGCGAAACGACTGCAAGGCGGCCCAGTTGAGCTCCTGCTGCTGGCGCAGGCTGGGGTTTTCGCGGATCAATCGGTCATGTTCCCGATAGAAACGCTGGCAATCAGGGCATTGGCAGGGCTCTTCTGGCACCGCGTTCCCTTGGCTGTTCGCTTCCCATCATGGCACCAGAAGCAGCCGGTGGGGTCAGCCGGCCAGCGGATCCTGGCCGCGCTGGGGGCCGTCCACTCCCCTGGCGGGGCTCTCCGGCGCGGAAGGCGGGTCGTCGGGGGGATCTCGATCGGATTCCCCGCAGGGTGCCGCGATTTTCTGGCCAAGCCCCCGCCGCAGGCGAGGGCGCGGGGGCGGAGCTGGCGGCCGACGGCCGAGAATTCGTTGGCTGGCTCCCTGTCCTGAGCTCGCCGAGGTTGAGCCTTCCCTGAAACGCAGCTGTAACCTAGGCTTCAGGAAATTCCTGCCCCATGGGGAACTCGGGAGCGTCCTCGGCAGCGGGCAGGGGGATTTCAATCGAGCTCACCACCTGGATCACATCCCGCAGGCGCATGGAATCGGCGAACCAACCCATCGCCTGCTCCACGTCACCGCGGCGCTCCGCGTCGGAGGCCTGCTCCTCATGAGCCTCAGCGAGCAGGGCCAGCCAGCAGAGGCAGCGAGCCTGCACCACGGAGAGGTCGAGCTCATCGTTCTGGCTGTCGGCGATCCGCTCGCTCTCCTGCTGCACCAGCAGGCGCAGGCGAAGGTCGTGAAGCTGGGTCATCCTTACGTCAACGACTGCCCCCAAGCTAGCCCCGCTGGCCCCGAGGGTCGAATCCGCCCCGTAGCGTGTACTACCGCTGGTGCCAGGCCGTCGGGCGTCCCCTCCACCGCGGTGGGGGTGCGCCGATGGGTGGGGAGCGCTATTTCAGCACGATCTCAAATCGCTAAGCGGCGCCGCCAATTCGTCGGAGAGTCGATGGATGTGTGCTAATTTGAATCCAGTTCAGCGTCAAGATCTTGCTATGGCCTGGCAGAGGCGCTTAAGAATTCTAATTATAGCTGCTTGCACACTTCTCGGAGCCTTCCCTCCGTCTTCCGCCCAGCCTGGCCCCGGTGGCATAGAGCCCGTCAGGCCCTTGCCGGGTGGGGTGATCGAGCGAGAAACAGATGTGGATTGGAAAAACCCGAGGGCCAGCGGCATCGAGTGGTCAAAGCTAATCAAAGTAACCTCCAAGCTCACCGGTAGCTTTTCTTATGTCGTTCTCGATCGCGACTACAGGCAAGATGGATCCAATGGGCTCACCGAAGGGGTGATCACCCGCTGGACCAGCGACACGGTTACCGGCTATGAATACGCTCACGGCGGTTGCGGCCTTTGGACCTGCACCAGCGGAGCCGAAATGCGCGAGTTCTCAGGAACGATCGAGCTTTTTTACGCTGGTGAATCCTTTCTCCTTTATGGCGATGCCGGGGAGTACTCCCTGCCGCAGAGGTTCATCGATGCCGTCGTCCAGACCAATGGTGCCCAAGCCCTGACGATCAAGCTCTCCAAAGGACGGCGCTCTAGCGTCGTCTTCCCGATCGGCAAGGGAACCCTGCAATCGCTGGCGCGGCTCTTTCAGATGGAGGCAAAGTCCTGGACGAGGCCAGACCTCTCCATCACAATCGGCCGGGCCAGCAAAGCGAATCTGCCGGCTGAAGATCTCATCCCCAGGGTCCTTCCCTCGGTGGTCTCGATCAAGAGCGATAAAAGCCAAGGCAGCGGTTTTGTCTTTTCCCCTGACGGCCTGATCATGACCAACCGTCATGTGATCGCCGGCAGCGGAGTGGGGAAATACCAGATCACGGCTGACAACGGCTCCAAAACAGAAGCCAGCCTGGTGTATGTGGATAAACAACTGGATTTCGCTCTGCTCAAGCCGGAGGTCAAGGTTGCGGCTCCGCCGATTCCGATCTGCTATCTCGCCTACCCCAAGCCCGGCCAGGATGTAATCGCCATCGGATCCCCCGCCGGCATCGCCGGCACCGTGTCCAAGGGTGTGGTGAGCGCCGTGCGCCGGCCGGTGGATGCGTTGAGGGGTCTCGCCCCTGAAACGGTGATGCTGATCCAGCACGATGCCGCCATCAGCCCCGGCAACAGCGGCGGCCCCTTGGTGAATGCACGGGGCGAACTTCTGGGCGTCAACACCTATGTCCTCAGCCAGACCGGTGACGGACGCCTCATGCAAAATATCAACTTCGCCATCTCGATCATCGATATCCTCAAAGCCCTGGAGCTCAGGGCACCCACCCCCGTCAAAGGGGCGACGCTCAATGCCTGTGGCAACCTCAGCAGCTGAGCAGGCCTGGGATGTTATGTCGATGAACCAGTCCATAGCCGTTTTTGATGTCGATGGTACGTTGCTACGCGGAGACTGTCTGTGGATGGCAGCTCTGCGCTCGCGGGGTTTTATCTGGCAGTGCAAGACGGCGATTTTCTGCCTGCCCTGGTTCATCCTCTGGCAGTTGCGAGTGGTGTCTACCGGATATTTCAAACAGCATCTGATCGCAGCTTTTGGCATCTGCGAAGCCCTGAATAAGGCCCAGGTAGAAGATCCACTCCACAACTGGTTACTCCCGGATCTCAAGCGTCGCCTCCGGCCCGAGGCACTGCAGCGGTTGCGTTGGCATCAGGCGCGCGGCGATCGGGTGCTGCTCTGTTCAGCATCGCCACGGCCGCTGCTACAGCCCCTGGCTGACTGGCTAGAGGTGGAGCTGCTTTGCACCGAACTGGAGCTGTTTCGGGGGCACTGGCACTCAAAATTGGCCAGCCCCAACTGCAAAGGTCCAGAGAAGGTCAGGCGACTGAGGGAGCATTTGGGCCCGCTGGAGGCGCTGCATATTGAGGCGTATGGAGACAGCAAGGGCGACCGGGAGCTTCTCCAGGCTGCCGCTGTGCCCCACTACAGAAGTTTTTGCAGTGCGCCCAATCCCTACCCTGCCTCTGCCCTCGCTCGGCTGCTGCCGGCTCTGGCCCTGGCACCGCCGAGCCGTTCGCCGTCCCTCGGGATGGTCCCTGAAAAGATGAGAGCCCTTCTGATGAAGAAAGCTGCTTTGACGCCGATCCGCAGTGCCTTTGTGCTGGGCAGCACCAGCGTGGTGGCGCGAGCTCTCTGCCACGAGCTGGCGGAACGCGGTTGCCGCCGCTTCCACCTGGTGGCTCGTGATCCAGAGAGAAACCACTCCCTGGCCTCGGAGTTGGAGAGCCGCTTCGGTGCCAGTGTGAGCCTGGAGCAGACCGACCTGTTGGCAGATGCCGCTCTTGAGCCTCCGCGCCGGCCTGAGGTCGGCCTGTTTGATCTGTATCTGATCACCGCCGGGTCGCTGGGGGATGCGGAGCTGGCCAGAGTGGATGCGGCGGAGTCGTTGCGGATCACGGCGGCCAACTACTCCGGTCTCCTGCCCTGGCTACTCGCGATTGCCACACCGGAGCGCCTCTCCCAGCCGGGTCGGCTGTGGGTATTCAGTTCGGTGGCCGCCGATCGAGGTCGACCCTCCAACTACACCTATGGCGCCGCCAAGTCTGCTTTGTCCGCCTTTTGTGAGGGTTTGCTGCTGCGTTGCCACGGCAAACCCTTTGCGGTGCGGATCATTAAGGCTGGCTTCATGGCAACCCCGATGACCGTTGGCAAGGCGCCTCCGATGCTCTGCGTCAGTCCGGCCTCCGTGGCCCGAGACCTGCTGCGCCGCCCCGGTAGACGCGGAATCGAATACCTCCCCTGGTGGTGGTCACCGCTGATGCTGTTGATTCGCCTGCTCCCTGCCCCCTTCGCCTCGAAACTGTGACGCCAACCTTCCCACCGAATCTTCACAGCGAGATCCGAACTCTGACGGGCTGGGGGCGTACCAACCCCGTCTCCGCCCAGGTGGTGCAACCCAGGGACGTCGATCAGCTGCAGCTGTTGGTGAGCGAGGCGCCGCCGCAGTCGTTGCTCGCGCGGGGGCTGGGCCGCTCTTACGGCGATGCGGCCCAGCTTGCGGGTGGCACGGTGATCGAGCTGGGGGCGTTCGATCGGATTTCGCTGGATCGGACGACGGGCAGGGTGACCGCCGGTGCGGGCGTGAGCCTGGACCAGCTGTTGCGGGTGCTGGTCCCTGCGGGTTTCTTTCTGCCGGTGACGCCAGGCACCCGCAACGTGACGGTGGGCGGCGCCATCGCCGCGGATGTGCACGGCAAGAACCACCACGTGGACGGCAGCTTCGGAAACCAGGTCAAACGGCTCCTCCTTGTCGATGGGATGGGTCAGCTCCGTGAGCTGTTGCCGGAAGGGGAGAGTGCACCCCTGTTCTGGGCAACCGTGGCGGGGATGGGGCTCACGGGCGTGATCGTAGAAGCCACCTTCTCCGTAATTCCGATTTCCACATCGTTGATTAGTGTCGATACGGCCCGGCATCGGAGTTTGGAGTCGTTGATGGCGGCGATGGTGGAGGCTGACAGCCGATATCGCTACAGCGTGGCTTGGGTCGATAGCCTCGACCCCAAAGGACGCGGCGTACTCACCTGCGGCGATCATGCCAGGGTTGAGCAATTGAGTTCGGCGCAGCAGGTTGACCCACTCCACTACGACCCCAAAGCGCTTGCCTCGGCGCCTCCCTTTCTGCCAGGCGGGCTGCTCAATAAGCTCACGGTTCGGGCCTTCAATGAAGCCTGGTACCGCAAGGCACCCAAGCAGAGGCAGGGCGAATTGCAAGCGATCGCTCCATTCTTTCATCCCCTGGATGGGGTGCAGGACTGGAACCGCATCTACGGCCCTGCGGGCTTCCTTCAATACCAGTTCGCCGTTCCGAACGAAGCGGCAGATCTGGTTCCGCGAACCCTCGAAGCTTTTCGGCGGGTTGGCGCACCGAGTTTTCTTACTGTCTTGAAGCGATTTGGCTCCAGCAATCCGGCGCCTCTCTCCTTCCCGATACCCGGTTGGACGTTGGCGGCTGATGTTCCCGCTGCAGTTCCTGGACTGTCCCAAGTACTGGAACAGCTTGATCAAGAGGTTGCAGCGGCTGGTGGACGATTGTATTTCGCGAAAGACTCAAGACAATCGGCTGCGATGTTTTGCAAGAGTTATCCAAGGCTGAATGAGTGGTTAAAGACAAGAAGGCTTATGGATCCAAACCTGCTTTTTTCCTCTGACCTTGCCAAAAGAATCGGCCAAGCCAAATGAGCAAAATCCAGCCTTCCTGCAGCCGCCCACAGCTCAGGTAGTCGAAGCCAGCCGTAAAGTACCTCCACATTTGGGACTGTGCCCCAAGGCTCTTCGCGCTGATCAAGGCGATTCCCGTGCGGGAGAAATCTCCGCAGGGCTATCGTGAGATGTTTGTTGCCTGATGGTTTGAGAGGAGGTGTTTGGGCCAGTCGGCGATCTTCCTCAACGCTTCGGCAGTGCGGCGCGGATGAGGAACTGTTTGCCGAGCCATGGCCATGCCCAGGAGCTGTTCAGATAGAGCTGGACCAGTCGTGGATGGGTGGGTAGCCTTGAGCGGAATGAATAGGGCAAGAATCGATCCTGAACCGCGACAATCTCCAGACCTGCTGAAATGAGGTGCTCGAGCACTGTGAGGTGGGAAAGGGGAAGCAAATGGTCCGCAAAGTCCCAGTAGTCTTCTGCACAATACTTGATGTTAGGTCCCATGATTGTAATGATGCCCCCGGGTGTAAGGGTGGCTCTGCAACCGCTCAGAAAACTCTGAACGGCTTCCGGACTGGGCAGATGTTCGAGCAAGTTTGAAATCCAGATTAAATCATAGCTTTTCTCTAGGCTGATCTCCTGGAACTTACCTTGATGGAATTGCACCTCTGGAGACAGCAATGCAGAGCGGGGGCGGAGATCACAACCGCTGAGGTGTAGCCCTCTGTTGCAACAGGCATTGAGGAACTCTCCCTCCCCGCAAGCAGGATCAAGAATCGAACGGACCAATTCTCCAGAGCGACAATAGATGGCATCCCGAAGAATCCAGGAGGCGATTCTTCGCCATACAGCAGCTTTGGTGGCTGCCGAGATGCCATCAAAGCGATACTGATAGATGCGCTCAAGGTCAAGCTCCATGTGATCGATGCCTCTGACGGAATGTGAAGGTTTTTTGAGCGATGAAAGAAAAGAAAACAGGGGCTGCAACCCCCAGGGCATGGGCAGCTGTGCGCCACCCTAGCCCTAGGGAGGAAGCTCCATAAAGCCCGAGGAGCCCCCGCAGGGTTAGTTGGTAGACGATCCAGGTGATCAACAGCGCCAACAGATTAATCCCCGTAAACCGCAAGATTTCGGCAACGGTCGCCCGACGCATGGTTTGAAAGACAAACCCCCTGCAGAGCAGATAAGAAGTGGTGAGTCCAGCGCAAAAACCAGCCAGTACTGCCAAGGTATCAATCATCACAAAACTTGCCAGAAGACGGGCAAGAATATTGGCCAATGCTGCTATGCTGTTTGCCAGAATAAAGCGTAGAAACTGTGCTGTAAGCAGCTGATTCATGTTGCTATATTTGAGACTTGCCGCGCTAGTTCGCGCCCAAATCTAATGCTTTGGCTGATTCCCCTGTCCTCCGGGTAGTAGGCGGTGGTGTCCGCTGTGAAGACCCCCGGAAATGGCTGTAGTGGGGGCAGGGTTTGTTGGAAGTGCAAACCACAGACCGGTTGTGCGAAGCGATAGCGACTGCAGTGGCTGTCCTCCAAGTCTGAGTCTGTAAATTGAGGATTGATGGCCTTCAGGCAATTCCAGGCGTCGGCAATGAAATCTTGATTGGGGCGTTGGTAATCCGGGTGGTCAGCAGGAATGTAGAACGGCACGTAACTGATATGCCCTGCTAGATCGCGCAGGTTGCTCATCTCAATCACTCCAGGAATCCTAAAGCGCGAGTCGTTCACGTTGGTCCAGAAATTGCCACTGACAGACTGCCGGGTCTTTAGCACCACGCAGGCGCAGGCAACGGAAGGAACTGTACTGTACCTGTCCACCACTGCCTGTTGCACGCCTCCTGCTTGCAGGATGGGGGCCAGGAGAGGCAAGGGAATCGTGCTGATCACATGGTCGAAGGTATGGTCGCCGGATGGTGTGGTGATCACGGCGCCACCTGAAGCGCTTGGCCTGATTGCCACCATTGGGGTACGGAGATGAATACGGCCCCCGCCATTGAGAATGGCAGCGGAGAGGGCATCAATGAGCTGCTGGGAGCCCCCAGGCAGAAAGCCAAGGGTTTCTTTCAGGCCTCGGCGGGATTGGCCTAGGCGCTGAATACGGCTCCAGATCCAGGCCGCTGAGATTTGATCGCTGTATTGAAAGAACTTGAAGGCGAAAAGGTTGTGCCAAAGCACCTTATAGCCCTTCTCTCC
>JBIPMZ010000069.1:0-9643 GCA_044376165.1 Cyanobium sp. | reverse complement strand
GAGGAGAATGGGGATGATGCTTGGTAAGTCCAATCATTAAGCCATCCTCCAAGGGGTGCATTTGGCGCGGAAGTTACGGTCACGGTCAGCCCCGTTTTCTGATTCGGCGTGTTATCGAGCAGGCCAGAAATGGTCCCCTTAACAATGCCACCGTTGGAGACATCAGGACCGCCATCAACATTGCTGAATTGCCAGTTGAAGCTGAGGGCCTTGGCTGGCGCCGTGAAGCTTGTCAGCGCGATCACTGCCGCCATGGAGGTAAGAGGCAGGCCCAGACTTCGAACGCCCCGGAGGCGTGAATTAGAGTGAAGAAGTTCGGTTGAAAACATGGTAATTTCGTCAACCGATGCAGCTTGCGCCTTTCAGCACTTCTGCGCGGGGGGGGGGTGACACTTTTGCTGCCGTCCCCGGCCTGCGGTTTGCTGTCCTCGTTCCATGTGTCCCGCAGCTCGCTCGCGGTTCTGAATCACCGACAGCCAGCTCGCTTGCGGACATCCCGGCCCCCTGCGGAGGCCACCCGGCCCGGGAGATCTGCCAGCCTGCTGGGGGCTCTGCTTTTCCCGGTCCGCCGTGCCAGCCACCGCCATCGCCCTGCTCTCCGGTGGGCTCGATTCCGCCACCGCCGCCGCCCTGGCGATCGAACGCGGCGACCGGGTGATCGGCCTATCGTTCGACTACGGCCAGCGCCATCGCCGCGAGCTGGCCGCCGCTGCCGAGCTGGCCGCGGCCCTCGGCCTGGCGGAACACCACCAGGTGGCCGTGAACCTGGCGGCCTGGGGCGGCTCTTCGCTCACCGACCCCAGCCAGGCCATCCCCAGCAGCGGCGTGCAGGCCGGCGTGATTCCCAGCACCTACGTGCCCGGCCGCAACACGGTGTTCATCGCCATCGGCCTCAGCCTGGCCGAGGCCCGCGGCGCCGAGCGGCTGGTGCTGGGGGTGAACGCCGTCGATTACTCCGGCTATCCCGACTGCCGGCCCGACTACCTGGCCGCCTTCCAATCCCTCGCCGATCTGGCCACGCGCGCCGGCCGCGAAGGCCGCGGCGCCCGCCTCTGGGCGCCGCTGATCCAGCTCAGCAAGACGGACATCGTGCGCGAAGCCCTGCGCTTGGGTGTGCCGATCGAAACCACCTGGAGCTGCTACGCGGGCGGCGCCGTGCCCTGCGGGCTCTGCGACAGCTGCCGCCTCCGCGACGCGGCCCTGCGGGAGGCGGGCCGGCCCGATCTGGCCAGCTAGGCCCCGCCGCCATGTCTCCCCCCGCTCCCCTGCGTCGCCCGCTCCCCTGGCACGAACCCTGGACCCTCGCCCTCGCCCTGGCGGAGCGCCTCGGCTCCGACGGCCTGGTGCTGCTGGAGGGGGATGGCAGCCCCCTGGGCCGGCGGGCGGTGCTGGGGGTGGAGCCGCGGGAGCGGCGCGAATGCCGCGGCCTGCCCGGCCAGAACGGCGCCCGCGATCCCTTCGCCGAGCTCGAAGCCCTGGTGGCCGAGCCGGCGGCGGGCGCCTGGCTGGGCTGGCTCGCCTACGAGGCCGCCGCCTGGACGGAACCCGCCCCCCACTGGCGCGCCAGCGACATGGCCAGCCTCTGGTGCGCCCGCTTCGATCCCCTGCTCCACTTCGAGCGCACCAGCCGCCGCTGCTGGCTGGAGGGCCACGACCGGCGGCGGCTGGAGGCCCTGGCCTCCCTCGTGGAGGGTCTCGGGCCCGCGGGGAGCGCCACGGCCCCCGCCAGCGATCCCCCCTGGCCCGGCCTGCCCCTGGCCGCCTGGCACTGGCACACCACGCCGGAGCGCTTTGCCGAGGGGGTGCGCCGGCTGCGGGAGTGGATCGCGGCGGGGGATCTGTTCCAGGCCAACCTCACCGCCTGCTGCGAAGCCCGGCTGGCGGCGCCGCCCGATCCGCTGGCCCTCTACGGCCGCCTGCGCCGCCACTGCCCCGCCCCCTTCGCCGGCCTGGCGATCGCCGGCGAGGAGGCGGTGCTCTCCGCTTCGCCGGAGCGCTTCCTGCGCCTGGAGCCCGATGGGCGGGTGGAGACCCGGCCGATCAAGGGCACCCGCCCCCGTCACCCCGACCCCGCGGCCGATGCGGAGGCCGCCGCCGAGCTGGTCTGCGATCCGAAGGACCGGGCCGAGAACGTGATGATCGTCGACCTGCTGCGCAACGACCTGGGCCGCGTGTGCGTGCCGGGTTCGATCGAGGTGCCCCAGCTGGTGGGGCTGGAGAGCTACGCCCAGGTGCACCACCTCACCTCAGTGGTGACCGGCCAACTGGCGCCCCAGAGCAGCGTGGTGGATCTGCTGCGGGCCAGCTGGCCGGGGGGCTCGATCAGCGGCGCCCCCAAGCTGCGCGCCTGCCAGCGCCTCGAGGCCCTCGAACCGGTGCCCCGCGGGCCTTACTGCGGCTCCCTCTTCCACCTGGCCGCCGATGGCAGCTTCGACAGCAGCATCTTGATCCGCACCCTGATGGTGAAGGGCCGGCGGCTGCGCCTCCACGCCGGCGGCGGCATCGTCGCCGACTCCGACCCCGCGGGCGAGGCGGTGGAGATGGGCTGGAAGATCCAACCCCTGCTGGAGGCCCTGGCGTGAGCGGGCCGATCGCCTGGCTCGGCGACCCCTGGGATCCCGCCGCGCCCCCCGGCCGTTGGGGGGCGCCGGCCGCCCTGAGCCTTCCCCTCGACGACCGGGGGCTGCTGCTGGCCGACGGCCTGTTCGAAACCCTGCTGGTGGAGGGCGGCCGGCCCTGGCGGCTGGCGGAGCACCGGCGGCGCTGGCGGGCGGCGGCCACCCTGCTGCAGCTGCCCCCGCCGCCGCCGACCCGGCGCCTGGAGGCCCTGCTGGCCGAGGCGGTGGCGCGCACCGGAGCCCTCAGCGGCATCCTGCGGCTCAACGTCAGCCGCGGGGGGGGCGGCCGCGGGTTGGAGCCAGCCGCCGCGGCAAGCCCCGGCGCCGGGGGGCGCTTCTGGCTCAGCTACGGCCCGGGCGCCCCCCGCTTCGCGCCGGTGCGGTTGGTGCTGAGCCGGCTGGAGACGCGCAACGCCGCCAGCCAGCTCAGCCGCTGCAAAACCTTCGCCTACGGCAGCTCGCTGCTGGCGCGCCGCGAGGCCCGCGAGCGAGGCGCCGACGACGCCCTGCTGGCCAGCAGCGCCGGGGGCCTCTGCTGTGCCACCGCCGCCAACCTGCTGGTGCGCAGCGGCGGGCGGTGGCGCACGCCGCCGGCGGCCTGCGGCTGCCTGCCCGGCATCCTGCGGGGGCTGGCCCTGGCGGGGGGGCTGGCGGTGGAGCAGCCCCTGGAGCCGCGCCACCTGCGGGCCGGGGAGGGGGCCCTGCTGATCAACAGCCTGGGCTGCCGGCCGGTGGCGGCGTTCGAGGGGGCGGCCCTGCCGGCGCCGACCCCCCGCCAGGCCGAGACCCTCTGGCGCGACCTGCTGGGCGCTCAGTTGCAACCCTGGACGGAGATGCGGTAGGTGAAACCGGTGGCGGCCTGATCGCTGCTGGCGCCGATCTTGAAGTTCACCTGGCTCACGGTCTTGCCCGGCACCGCGGGCACAACCCATTGGCGGCCCGTGCCCAGCTGGGGCGCAAAGTTTTCGTTGATCACCTGCAGGTTGGAGCCGTCGGTGAACTTCAGGTAGCCCTGGATCGGATAGGTGGCGCTCACGGAGGAGTCGGCCGTGAAGAACAGCTTGAAGGAGCTGTACGGCTGGGTCACGAAGAAGTCGGTGTTCCAGTTCGGCCGGCCGAAGGGATTGCCGGGGCCGATGGTTTTGGTCACGATGTTGCTCACCCCGTTGCCCCCCACCGGCGCGAGAAACTGGCAGCTCTGGGCCAGGGACGGGGCGCCCATGCCCAGCAGGGCCGTTGCCAGGCCGGTGGCGAGGGGGAGCGCGCGCAGGGAAATGGGGGGCATGGGCGAGCGGGGTTCAACCAAGCCAGTGTGGACGCTGCCCTGGAGGCGGGCGGCCGCCGTGGGTGATAAACATCACAGAAGCAGGGGCAGGGCATGGGCGGCAGGGGAGCGCGGGGTCATTCCGGCGGCGGGCGACGGGGGAGGGCGATAGTCGCGGGGGTTGTGCTCCTGTGGGCGGCAGGCTGCGGAAGCGGGGGCGAGACGCCGCTGAGCCGGGCCAGGGTGGGCGATGTGCTGATCCGCCGCGAGGGGACCACGGTGCAGCTGGCGCATGCCTTTCGTGTGGCGGAGCCGAACGCCCTGCTGGACGGGGCCGTGCGGGTGCGCACGCCGGAGGGGGAACGGCTGCAGGAGCTGAATGCCGTCTGCAGCCTGCCGGATTCCCCCGGCTGGCCGGCCTACGACAACCTCTTTGGCCGACCGATCCGCGCCGTGGAGCAGGCCAAAGGCGCCACCGGCACCACGAGCTGGCAGGTTTTGTTTCCCTTCAAGGGGGGAGAGGAGGTGCGAATGGGCCGCAGCCCGGGCCCCTGGCTGGCCCGGCTGCGCGACAACCTCTGCCGGCGCGGAGACTTCGACGACCGGCCCCGCGGCCTCCAGCGGGGCCGGCGCTGAATCGAGCACCCGGTAGCAACGGCTACTTCCCGTGCCCGGAGGGCTGGCTTTGGATCGGGCGGCCCCCCGATGTCAGTCCATGCCCGAAACCCTTTTCAAGGTTGATCTAACCAAGCCCATGGATCAACAAGAGATGCCAGGTCACAACCGCTGGCATCCCGACATTCCGGCGGTGGCGTCTGTCAATCCGGGGGATGTATTTCGCATTGAATGCAAAGACTGGACCGACGGGCAGATCAAGAACAACGATGATCCCCAGGACATTGCCGATGTCAACCTGGAGGTGGTGCATGTACTGAGCGGCCCGATTTGGGTCAACGGCGCACAACCGGGCGACATCCTCGTGGTCGACATCCTGGATGTCGGCGCCCTGCAGGGTGACGAGTGGGGCTTCACCGGCATCTTCGCCAAGGAGAACGGCGGCGGCTTCCTCACCGACCACTTCCCCAAGGCCGCCAAGGCCATCTGGGATCTGGAAGGCATCTACACCTCCTCCCGCCACATCCCGGGCGTTCGCTTCGCCGGCATCACCCATCCGGGCCTGATCGGTTG
The DNA here is from genome assembly GCA_044376165.1 of Cyanobium sp. Taxonomy (GTDB): domain Bacteria; phylum Cyanobacteriota; class Cyanobacteriia; order PCC-6307; family Cyanobiaceae; genus Cyanobium. The sequence goes on along the minus strand of JBIPMZ010000069.1, from coordinate 4,573 downwards.
CGCCCCCTCCCACGAGCTCCTCAAGGAGTGGAACCGACGCGAAACCGAGCTCGTCAACACCGCCCCCGACCGCCGCACCTATGGGGCCGGCCTCTCCGGAAGTGAGCCGGTGCTGGCCGCCCTTCCCAACCCCAACAGCGCCATCTTGGGCACCCTCAGCGGCGCTGATTTCGAGCGGGTGGCCCAGGAGGCAGCCCGCACCGTCCCCCCCCGCGAGCACGGCGGCAACTGCGACATCAAAAATCTAACCAAAGGCACGCGTATTTACTTCCCCGTTTATGTCGAAGGGGCAAAGCTTTCGATGGGCGATATTCACTTCTCCCAGGGGGATGGCGAAATCTCCTTCTGTGGAGCGATCGAAATGTCGGGATATCTTGATCTGCATGTAGAGATCATCAAGGGTGGCATGGCCAAGTACGGCATGGTTAACCCGATGTTCAAGACCAGTCCGGTTGAGCCGCACTTCACCGATTACCTGGTATTTGAAGGGATCTCCGTCGATGAATTTGAAGGCAAGCAGTACTACATGGATGTGCATATCGCCTATCGGCGAGCCTGCTTGAACGCGATTGAATACCTCAAAAAGTTTGGCTATACTGGCGAGCAGGCCTACCTGCTGCTCAGCTGCGCTCCCGTCGAAGGCCGCATCAGCGGTATCGTAGACATCCCCAACGCTTGCGCAACCCTGGCCATTCCTACATCTATCTTTGATCAAGACATACTCCCCCGTTAATCAACGGCAAGGTAAATAAGCGCAAAAGGGGGAGAAGTTCTCCCCCTTTCTTTCGCCCATACCCGTCACCACAACCCTCAGCAAAACCACCGTGCCCGTCTACGAATTCAGCTGCCCACAAGGATGTGAAGACTACGAGATCTGGCGATCGATCGATCAGCGCAGTGTCGACACCCAATGCCCGGAATGCGGCGGAGAGGGGAAGCGCCTGTTCAGTCCACCGGTGGCACTCTGTGGTCCGCTGCGACTGAAAGAGGAAAACAGAGAACCAAAAATCGTTCGCAAATCCAACAGCCCCACAGAAGCCAAAGCGAAACTCAAAAACAGCCCGGGGACACGTCCCTGGATGCTCAATCGGGGCTGCTGACCAGCTTCAGACCGTCAGGAATTCTTGAACAATGCTATCGGAGAGGGTGGAGATGGGACCACTGGCCACAATCCCGCCTCGCTGCATGGCATAATAAAAACTAGACTGACGCACAAAGTGGAGATGCTGCTCCACTAAAAGCACACTGATGCCCGTTTCGTTCATGATTCGCTGCACAGCACGCTCGATATCAAGGATGATCGAAGGCTGAATCCCTTCGGTTGGTTCATCCAAAAGCAATAACCTCGGCTTGCCAAGCAGAGCGCGGGCGATCGCCAACTGCTGCTGTTGACCTCCACTCAAATCTCCTCCCTTACGAGACAGGAACTTTTCAAGAATCGGAAAGAGATCAAACACAATCGGATCGATATGGCGATGTTTGCTCAGCCCTCCCGGCAGGGCCTCCATCCCCAGCAGCAGGTTTTCCTTGACCGTAAGCTGGGGAATGATATCTCGGCCCTGCGAAACGTAGCCGATGCCCTGCCTGGCTCTCTGATAAGGGGGTTCGCTGAGCAGGGGGCGATCTTGGTAGAGGATGCTGCCAGACTTTTGCTGCAGAAGTCCGATGATTGTTTTGAGAAAAGTGGTTTTACCAACTCCATTACGTCCAATCAGGCATACCATTTCCCCTTCGGGAATCGATAGGTCTACATTGCGGAGTATGTGGCTTTGGCCATAATACACATTTAGATCCGTCACGGAGAGGATCGTCTGCTTGCTCACAGGTTGCGCTTCGGGGGCCATGGCAGGGCTGTGCATCGTTTGAATTCAAGGTTGCGGGGAAAGAGAGGCAGGAGGGATGGAAGCGATGGCGAGGCTTAACTTTGGCCAAGATAAACTTCGATCACTCTCGGATCACTTTTGACCTGCTCAAGACGCCCCTCTGTAAGCACTGTGCCTTGATGCAAGACCGTGACCGGAGCATTGAGATCTCGGATGAATTCCATATCATGCTCGATCACCACCACCGTATGTTCACCCGCCAATTGCTTGATCAGCTCCGCTGTGCGACTGGTCTCCTCATCGGTGAGACCCGCCACGGGCTCATCCAGAAGGATCAGCTCTGGGGATTGGGCCACCAGGGAAGCGATGGCCAACCATTGCTTCTGGCCATGGGAGAGGGACCCTGCCTTGCTGCGGGCATAAGGGGCCAGTCCCACGTAACTCATGATGCTGTGAACCCGATCACGCACTTCGTCGGGGACTTTTGCGGAGAGCAAGGCAAAAGCATTTTTGGCCGGTGCCGCAGCCAACTCTAGGTTGCGCAGCACGTCGAGGTTTTCATAAACCCGGGGGGTCTGAAATTTGCGGCCGATCCCCAGGCGAGCAATTCTCTGCTCGCTATAGCCCATCAGGGAGCTGCCCTTGAATTCCACGCGGCCTGTACTGGGGCGCACCTTGCCGGTAATCACATCCAGGAAGGTTGTCTTGCCGGCTCCGTTGGGGCCAATGATCGATCGCAGCTCCCCAGGCATGAGCTGAAGGCAAAGATCCTTCAAGGCATAAAAGCCATCGAAACTGACACTGACGTCCTTGATTGCGAGAAGCGGTGAAGTCATCGCCACAGGGTGGAGCGTGGATGGGGTAGAGGGGATCAGTGCTTGGAGAGGGTCTTGGCTTCTTGCTGCACGACTTCATCTTGAGCCAAGGAGGGGTAGGTTTCAATCGCAGGGGCTTTGCCAAAGGCCGCAAGCAAGGAACGAATCCCACCCGACTGGAACCAGCCATAGATTCCGTCGGGCATCAAGGTGACCACAAATATGAACAAAGCTCCCTGCACAAACAGCCACATCTCGGGGAAGGCCTCACTCACCAAGCTACGCATGTAGTTCACAATGACAGCGCCGATGATCGGGCCGATCAAAGTGCCGCGTCCGCCAACGGCCACCCAGATCACCATTTCAATAGACATCGAAATCGTCATGAATTGGGGCGAAACAATTCCCGATTGCACGGTATAAAGAGCCCCCGAAATGCCGCAGAGGGCACCGGCAACGATAAAGACGATGGTTTTAAATGGCACTGGGTTGTAGCCGGTGAAGCGAAGCCGCTGCTCATCGTCGCGAATGGCGATCAAGGCGTCGCCAAAACGGCCGCTTGTAAAATAACGACAGACAATAAATGCGACGGGTAGCAGCAGCAGAGTGACGCGGTAAAACCATGATTGGGCCTCTGAAGATCCCACCAGTACACCAAAAAGCTCGGTAGTACTTGTTTTCAGGCCATTGGTGCCATTGATTAGTTTTTGTTGGCCGTTAAAAAAGTGATAAAAGACCATCAAGGCGGCCTGAGTGATGATCGAGAAGTAAACCCCTTTGATTCGATTTCGGAATATGAGATAGCCAATCAGTCCGGCGATCAGGGCCGGCACCAGCCAGAGGGCGAGGAGGGTAAAGGTGGGCGACCAAAAGGGTTGCCAGAAGAAGGGGAGCTGATCGACCCCATAATTTTCAAAGAATTTGGGAATGCCGTTGCCGCCAGCCTCGCTCTTTGTATTGAGCATGAGGTACATGGCGACTGCGTAGCCCCCCAGGCTAAAGAAAATCCCCTGACCAAGGCTGAGGAGACCTGTATACCCCCAGATCAGGTCAATGGCCAGAGCCGTGATCGCCAAAGCGAAGTAGCGTCCAAACAGGTTTAGACGGAAAGGCTCCAGCACCGCAGGCAGGATAAAGAAGGCGATCGCCAGCAGGATCCAGGGGAGCAATCGTTGAAGCAGGGGGCGGTTCATCGAGGCAAGGCAGGTGGCTGATTTACAGAGGGCAAGCCAGGGGGATGATGAGCACGAAGATCAAGCCTCCACAGAACGTCCTTTCTGCGGGAACATACCATTGGGGCGGAACTGAAGGAAGACAATAATGAATATAAATACCAGTACCAAGGACATACTTGTGGTAGCAAAGAACTCAATCACCCCTTTGATCGAGGCGGGGAGGTTGGGGAACATCAGCAGGACACTGCCAGAACCGATCACAGACTGAATGATGCCAAGGATGAAGGAGGCAAGCACCGTACCGGCCAAATTGCCAACACCCCCTAAAACAATCACCATGAAGCATGAAACGATGTAAGCAGCGCCGAGATTAGGACCCACGGATCCGAGCAGCGTGATGGCAGCGCCAGCCACTCCTGCCAAGCCGGAGCCGAGGGCAAATGTGATGCTGTCAACTCGGTCGGTGGGGATACCGAGGCAATTACTCATCTGGCGGTTTTGCGTGACAGCGCGCATGCGGAGTCCCCAAACACTGCGGCTAAGAAACCAGAATGTTGCCAACAACAAGGCGGCAGAAAGAAGAATGATGAATACGCGGATGCCTGGAAGCTCGATGCCGTTAATCATGCCCCAGCTGCCCTGCAGCCACTTCGGCGCCGTAACATCGATGTTGCGAGGGCCAAACCACGGACTTGAGAGGGGTCGCACAGAACCGAGAAGATTGACAAAAATCAACCCGAATATCGTCGTCAAAGCCCAG
>JBIPMZ010000346.1:0-2501 GCA_044376165.1 Cyanobium sp. | reverse complement strand
CGACGACACCCTCCTGGTGTCGGTGATGGCGGCCAACAACGAGATCGGCGTGCTGCAGCCCCTCGCCCCGATCGGGGCCCTCTGCCGGGAGCGGGGGGCGCTGTTCCACTGCGACGCCGCCCAGGCCGTGGGGCATGTGCCGCTGAACCTGGCGGAGAGCGGCATCGACCTGCTCAGCATCAGCGGCCACAAGCTGTACGGCCCCAAAGGGATCGGTGCCCTGCTGCGGCGCCCCGGCGTGGCCCTGACGGCCCAGCAGCTCGGCGGCGGGCAGGAGGGCGGCCTGCGGGGCGGCACCCTGCCGGTACCGCTGATTGTGGGCCTGGCGACGGCGCTGGCGCTGGCGCTGGCCGATCGCCAGGTGCGGGCCGGGCGGCTGGCGGCGCTGCGGGACCGGCTGCTGGCGGGCCTGCAGGAGCTGGGGGGCGTGCGGGTGAACGGCAGCCTCGCCGCCCGGCTGCCCCACAACCTCAACGTCACCATCGAAGGCGTCGAGGGCGGCCGGTTGCACCGCGAGCTGCGTCGCAGCCTGGCGGTGAGCAGCGGCTCGGCCTGCAGCCAGGGCAGCCCCTCCCACGTGCTCACAGCCCTGGGGCGCAATCGCGCGGAGGCCGCCGCCTCGATTCGCTTCGGGCTGGGGCGCGACACCGGCGCCGCGGAGATCGAGCGGGCGATCGCGGCGTTGGGCGAGGCGGTGCGCGCGCTGCGAAGCGGGCAGTCGCTAGCTTAATAAAGAAGACTTTCTCGCCCCGATGCCAGCCTGCGCCGCTTCCGCCGGCCTCGATGTGGGGCAGGCGCTGCGCGACGGCTGGCGGGCGTTCCACCGCGCTCCCGGCGCCTTTCTTGCCTTCACCCTGCTGGTGACCGGCCTGCAGGCGATCTGCAAACTGCTGCTGGCGCCGCTGGCGGTCCCGCAGGAGCCGGGTCTTGGTCTTAGCGACTGGCTGCAGGGCTTGGCGGGCCTTCTAGGGCTGGGGGGGGTGCACCTCTGGGCGGTCTGCGGCTTTGTGCGCGCCAGCTGGACGGCGTTGGAGGGGAAGAGGCCCACCGCCGCCCATTTCCTGCGCCCCGATCTCCGCGCCCTCGGGCGGCTGGCCGGCGCCCTGTTCACCCTCTCCGGCCTGGCGTTCGGCGCGGTGTTGCTGCTGGCGCTGCTCGAGGCGGCCGTGAGCCTGGTGAGCGGCGCCCTGGCGGTGGCGGTGGCGCTTCTCCCGCTGCCTGGGCTGCTCTATCTGCTGGTGAGCCAACGGTTTCTGGCACCGATTGCCCTGCTGGAGGGACCGGGCTCCCTGGCCACTTTGGAGCGGGGCCGCCGGAGGGTGGATCCCCTCTGGGGTTCGGTGCTGCTTCTTGGGGTGGCCCAGCTCGTCCTGCTGCTGCTGGGCCTGCTGCTCGGACTGGTGGGGGTGTTCGTGGCCCTGCCGGTGATCGCCTGCAGCTCCACCGCCGCCTACCGCCAGCTGTTCGGCCGGCGCGATCGCACCGGGCTGGTGGCGCCTTCGGCAGGAACGACTTAGCGTCCGTTGAACTGCTGCCGCGGGATGACCGCATCAAGCCCTGCCGAGTCCCGTCTCGATCTGGGGGCAGCCCTGCGGGACGGCTGGGGGGCCTTCCAGCGCGCCCCCTGGACCTTCACCGGCTTCACCCTGCTGGTCGCGGCGCTGACTCTGGGGCTCGACGCTGTGGACACCGCCTTCACACCAGACCCGGGGGATCTGCCGACCTTCCCCTCACCGGTGCCCCTGCTCTGCCGGCTGGCCTCCGCGGTGGTGAGCCTATGGGCGGGGGTCGGGGTGGTGCGGGGCTCCTGGATCGCCCTGGAGGGGGGCCGGCCCCGCTTCGTCGATCTGGTGCGGTGGGACGGCTCGGCCATCAAACGCGTGCTGCTGGCCAGCCTGCTGCTGGGGCTGATCATCACGTTGATCGCCCTGCCGCTGTTCTTTCTGATGGCCGTGGGCGTTTTTCAGATGTTAACTCTCGACTTTCCCAGCACCGGTCTGCCCATCCTGCGCGGCTTCAACCCGAGCCCTGCCGCGATCCTGCTGTGCCTGGTGGCGCTGCTCACGCTCCTGGTGGTGATCACCTACGCGCAGGTGAACCAACATTTCCTGGTGCAACTGGCGTCGCTGCGGGGCACCGGAGCGGTGCGCACCCTGGCCGAGGGGCGGGCGGTGGTCGATCGTCAGTGGTGGCCGGTGCTGGGTTTGGTGATGCTCGAATCCCTGCTGCTCCTGGCGGGGTTCCTGGCCCTGCTGGTGGGGTTGGTCGTGGCACTGCCGGTGACGATCTGCATCTCGACGGCCGCCTACCGCCAGCTCTTTGGCCCGCCGCTACCCGCTGGGGAGCTCCCGGCGGGTTGAACGGCGAGGCGCCGTGCCACCCGCAGCTTGGCGGAGCGGCTGCGGGGGTTTGCGTCCCGCTCGGCTGGCTCGGCCGCCAAAGCCTTGCGGGTCACCCGCTCCAGGCGCGGGTCGGCAAGGAAGGCCTGTTTCACCCGGCGG
>JBIPMZ010000068.1:0-9688 GCA_044376165.1 Cyanobium sp. | reverse complement strand
GTGGATGTGGGCATGGCCATCGAGCTCACCCGCCAGGGGGCGCTGGGGGTGCTCAACCTCGAAGGGGTGCAGTGCCGCTACGACGACCCCAACCCCGTGCTCGACCGCATCGCCGCGGTGGGCACCGGGGAGTTTGTGGTGCTGATGCAGGAGCTCTACGCCCAGCCGGTGCGGGAGGATTTGATCCGGCGCCGCATCCAGGAGATTCGCGCCGGCGGGGGCATCGCGGCGGTGAGCGCCACACCGGTGGGTGCCCTGCGCTACGGGCAGGCGATCGCCGAGGCGGGCGCCGATTTGTTTTTTGTGCAGGCCACGGTGGTCTCCACGGAGCACATCGGCGTGGAGGGGCAAACGAGCCTCGATCTCGAAGCCCTCTGCCGCGATCTGGGCATCCCGGTGGTGATCGGCAATTGCGTCACCTATGAGGTGGCCCTGCAGCTGATGCGGGCAGGGGCCGTGGGGGTGATGGTGGGGATTGGCCCCGGGGCCGCCTGCACCTCCCGCGGGGTGCTGGGCATCGGCATCCCCCAGGCCACCGCCGTCGCCGATTGCGCGGCCGCCCGCGACGACTACGAGAAGGAGAGCGGCCGCCGGGTGCCGGTGATCGCCGACGGGGGCATCGTCACCGGCGGCGATATCTGCAAATGCCTGGCCTGCGGCGCCGACGCGGTGATGATCGGCTCGCCGATCGCCCGAGCCGCCGAAGCCCCCGGCCGCGGCTTCCACTGGGGGATGGCCACCCCCAGCCCGGTGCTGCCCCGGGGCACCCGCATCCGGGTGGGCACCACCGGCAGCCTGGAGCGGATCCTGCGAGGCCCCGCCGGCCTGGATGACGGCACCCAAAACCTGCTCGGCTGCATCCGCACCTCGATGGGCACCCTCGGAGCCCGCACCCTGCGGGAGATGCAGCAGGTGGAGGTGGTGGTGGCGCCCTCGCTGCTCACCGAGGGCAAGGTGTATCAAAAGGCTCAGCAGCTTGGCATGGGCAAGTGAGCGACGCCGCTGTCGCAGGTCAGGTCTCCCGGGCCGCGGGACGAGAGACCGGTTAATCTCAAGGTGTGGGGGCTCCGGCTCGCACACTCCTCACACCCCCCGGCCCGGGATTCCCGGGCTTTCCTTCTTCCCGCGGGCGCCCCGGGCCCGGCCCTCGGCAAACGGGTCTTTCCCGATGGCATCAAGCGATGCAACGCTTCCGCAAACCCCCCTTGCGGAGCGGGTGGCGGTTGCTAAGATGTCAGCATTCGCTCTTTGTCCAGGATGTCCAGCGCTGTTGCCGTCACCGACGCCTCGTTTGAGCAGGACGTGCTGAAGAGCGACACTCTTGTTCTCGTTGACTTCTGGGCTCCTTGGTGTGGCCCCTGCCGGATGGTTGCGCCCGTGGTGGATGAAATCGCCAAAGATTATCCCCCTCACCAGCTCAAGGTTTTCAAGCTCAACACCGACGAAAACCCCGCAACGGCCACCCAGCTCGGCATCCGCAGCATTCCCACCCTGATGCTTTTCAAGAACGGCGCCAAGATCGATACGGTGGTGGGTGCTGTGCCTAAGTCTACCCTTGTCGCCACGATTGACAAGCAAATCAGCTGAACAGCCTCCGCCTGACCTCCCCACCGGCCACCGCCGCCGGGCAGAGCCCCCTACAAGCGCTCGCCCATGCCGTTGAGGGTCATCCTCAGCGCCGCCTCATTGAACGCGCGGTGATCTCGTTGCTGGAGATCGCCCGCACGGAGGGGGAGTATGAGGCTTGGAGGCTGGTGAGCGGTGCGTTGGCCGACATCAGCGAAGCGCTGGCTGTGTTTCGGCCCCAGCGCAGCCAGCGCAAGATCACCGTCTTCGGTTCGGCCCGTGCCACCCGACAAGATCCCGCGTACCAGCTCGCCGAAGAGCTGGCGCGCCAGGCGGTGTCCGCCGGTTTTGATGTGATGACCGGTGCCGGGGGAGGGGTGATGGAGGGTGCCAACAGCGGCGCTGGCTGCACCCACAGCATCGGCTTGAATGTGGATCTGCCGTTTGAGCAGCATCCCAACCCTTTCGTGAGCGAATGCGAGGGGCGTTTGCTTTATTTTCGCTATTTTTTTACCCGCAAGCTTTTCTTCCTGCGGGAGAGCGATGCAGTGGTGGTTTTACCCGGCGGCTTCGGCACCCTCGACGAGCTGTTCGAATCCCTCACCCTCATCCAAACCGGCCGCAGCCAGCCGATCCCGGTGGTGCTGCTCGCGCCGGGGGGGGACGACTTCTGGTCGGTGTGGAAGCACAACGTGAATACCGAGCTGGCGCGGCGGGATTTGATCTCTCCGGAGGACGCGGATCTGATGTACGAAGCCCGCAGCGCCGCAGAGGCGGTGGGTTACATCAGCCGCTTCTACCGCGTCTTCCACAGCGCCCTGCTCGGCGAAGACCGCATCGAGCTGCTGCTCAACGCGCCGGTACCGCGCGAATGGCTGCCCGCTCTCAGCCAGCGCTTTGCCGATCTGCTCACGGAGGGAACCATCCAAACGGGCGAGAACGTAGACGACAACGGCCTGATGTATCCCTGTCTGCGGCTTCGCTTCGACCGCCGCCGCGTCGGCCGCCTGTATCAGTTCATCGACCACCTCAACGGGCTGGAATTCCCCTCCCTGCCCAGCCTGGAGCACCCCGGCGCGCGGGTGTTCCCCTGCCTGGCCGAGGGTTCGGCGAGCCCGGGCGCGGCGGTGCCATGAGTCACATCGGCCTGATCGATTACGGCATGGGCAACCTGCACTCCGTGCAGAGGGGCTTCGAGCGGCTCGGCGCCCAGGTGCAGCCGGTGCAGGGCGCCGCCGACATGGCGGGCTGCGACGCCCTGGTGCTGCCCGGGGTGGGGGCCTTCGATCCGGCGATGGAGCGGCTGGCCGCTGCCGGCCTGATCGAGGCGATCCACGGCTCCTGCGCCGCCGGTCGGCCGCTGCTGGGCATCTGCCTGGGGCTGCAGCTGCTCTTCGAGGCCAGCGACGAAGGCCAGGCCCGTGGGCTGGCCCTCCTGGCCGGCCGGGTGCGGGCCCTGCCCGCCAGAGCCGGCCATCCCATCCCCCATATGGGCTGGGCGCCGCTGCTGCCCGCCCGGCCCAGCCCCCTGCTGCCGGCCGAAGCCCCCGCGAGCTGGGTGTATTTCGTGCATTCCTACGCCGCCGATCCAGCGGATCCGGCCTGCGTCACCGCCCGGGTCGACTGGGCCGGCCAGCCGGTCACGGCGGCCGTCTGGCAGGGGGGCATCGCGGCCTGCCAGTTTCACCCGGAGAAGTCGGGGCCGGTGGGGGAGGCGATGCTGCGCCGCTGGCTCGACTGGGTGGCGAAGCGGTGAGCCTGCGGGTCAGCGGCGGTCGGCGCCTGCGGAGTCCGCCAGGGGAGCTCGCTCGGCCCACCGCGGCGCGGGTGCGGCTGGCGGTGATCAACCGATTGGCCCCCCGCCTGCCGGGCTGCCGCTGGCTCGACCTCTGCTGCGGCAGCGGTGCGATGGCCTGCGAGGCCCTGCAGCACGGCGCCGCGCAGGTATGGGGAGTGGAAAGGGACCGCCGCATCGCCGCCGTGGCCCGCGCCAATCTCGAGGCGGTGGCCGCCGGCCGGCGCGACCGACCCGACGCCAGAGTGGAGAGCGCCGAGGTGCTGACCTGGCTGGAGCGCCGCCGCGAGCCCGCCGCCACCGGCTTCGATGTGATCTACGTAGACCCCCCCTACGCCGCAGGCCTGTACGGGCCGATCGGGGAAAGGGTGCGGCGAGGGAGCTGGCTCCGCTCCGGCGGCACGATGGTGTGGGAGTGCGCAAGCCAAAATCTGCCAGACCCCCCGCGGGGTTGGCAGCTGGTGCGCCGCGCCCGCTATGGCGGGACCACGCTGCTCTTTCTGGAGCTCGACCCACCGAACGAGCCCCCGAACGACCCGCCGAGGGGCGTAGAAGGCGGATCAGCCGCCCAGGGCGCTGCCGCGGCGGTATTGATTCCAGGCGGCGACGAACAGACCGGCCAGGGTGACGGGAATCAGGCCGAGAACGATGCCGCAGAGGAGGGGTTCGATCATGGATGGGGAGGGGTTCTCGGGAGCCAGCTCGTGGAGCGTGCCGCCATTCTTCCATGATGGGAAGCCGGCCGCTCCCATCCCCGCCCTGTGACAGGACCGACCCCCGGCCCCGCCGGCGCCGCCACGGCGCCCCTGGCCACCGCGACCCCGGAGATGGAGCGTTTCCGCGGCCTGATCGCCGCCCTGCTCACCCTGGCGGCGCTCGCCTCGATCGTGCTGCTGCTGGCGGTGCTGCCGGCGGCCCGCCGGGATCCCTACACACAAGCCACCCTCTCCCTGGCCGGCTCCGTCGACAACGGCGGCCGCCTGTTCCGGCTCAACTGCGCCGGCTGCCATGGCCTCGCCGCCCAGGGCCTGGTGGGGCCCAACCTGCATGGCGTCGGGCGGCGCAAGAGCGACCGACAGCTGATCCAGCAGGTGGTGAGCGGCCGCACGCCGCCGATGCCCCGCTTCCAGCCCGGCCCCCAGGACATGGCCGACCTGTTGGCCTTCCTCGACCAGCTCTCCTGAACCGGTGTCGGAGCCTCCCCCCCACCCTTCGGTGCATCTGGTGCTGGTGGAGCCCGCCGGGCCCCTGAATGTGGGCAGCGTCGCCCGGCTCTGCGCCAACTTCGCCATCGCCGAGCTGCGGCTGGTGGCCCCCCGCTGCAACCCCCTCGATCCCCTGGCGCTGCGCATGGCGGTGCATGGCGGACCGGTGCTGGCGAACGCCCGCTGCTTTGCCAGCCTGGCGGAGGCCCTGGCCGATTGCGGTCGGGTGGTGGCCACCAGCGGCCGCCGCGAGGGGGAGCCGCTGGCCCTGCAGGAACCCACGGAGGCCCTGGGGTGGCTGTTGGCGGGCCGGGGCGCCCCCGCGGCGATCGTGTTTGGCCGGGAGGACCGGGGCCTGAGCAACGGCGAGCTGCTGCAGGCGGGCCGGCTGCTCACCCTCGCCACCGGGGCCGACTACGCCTCCCTCAACCTCTCCCACGCGGTGGCGGTGGTGCTGCACGACCTGCAGCGCCTGCGGAGCGCAGCGCCCTTGCCCCCTGCGGCGGAGGGCGAGCCAGCCCTGCGCGGCGCCCTAGAGGCCACCCTGGCGGACGCCGAGGCGCTGCTGCTGGAGGTGGGTTTCCTGCTGCCCCACACCGCCCGGGCCCGCATGGCCAAGCTGCGGGGCCTGCTGCAGCGCGCCCAGGTGCGGCCGGGGGAACTGGCCCTGCTGCGGGGCATGGTGTGCCAGTTGCGCTGGGCGAGCCGTCGGCCTTGCCCGCCGGAGGCGGACCACTAGGGTCGAAGCCCAGGCCCCTGCCCGAGACCGTGACCGCCGGCCGCCCGCCCCGCCCCCGCAGCAGACCCTGGCTGCAGCCCCTGCTGCTGCTGCTGCGGCTGGGGGTGACCGGCGTGGGGGTGGGGGTGGTTGTGGGCAGCGGTTTGAAGGTGCTGGCGCCGCGCTTTGCCCAGGGCGGCGGGCTCGGCGTGCCGGCGATCGACCCCGTGCCGCACCGGCTGCCGGGGGGCGGCGCCGGCCTGGGGCGCTTCGAGCCCCGCCGCGAGCTCGGAGCCCTCAGCCGCCGCTGGGCGTCCCTGGCGGCAGCCCAGAAGGGCCTCACCGCCACGGCCTATCTGCTGGTGCTCGACGACGGCCGCTACGCCGAGTTGAAACCCGATCTGGCCCTGCCCGCCGCCAGTTCGATCAAGACGCCCATCCTGCTGGTGGGGCTGCAGGATCTCGATACCCGCCGGCTGCGCTGGAACGAGAGCCTGCCGATGACCAAGGAGGTGGTGGGCGGCGGCGCGGGCTGGATGGCCAACCGGCCGGTGGGCACCCGCTTCCCTTTCCATGAGGCGGCCACCGAGATGATCCGGGTGAGCGACAACACCGCCACCAACCTGCTGATCAAGCGGCTGGGGGGCAAGACCGCCCTCAACCGCCGCTTCCTGAGCCTGGGGCTGGGGGCCACGGTGGTGAACAACTGGCTGCCCGATCTGGAGGGCACCAACACCACCAGCGCCCGCGACCTGGCCCGGGCGATCGCCCTGGTGGACACCGGCGAGACCCTCAGTCCCCGCGCCCGCGACCTGTTCCGGGAGATTCTGCGCACCTCCCGCACCAACACCTTGATCCCGCTGGGGTTGTTGAAGGGCCTGGGCAAAGACGCCAGCGACCCGGACGCCGAGCTGTTGCCCTATGGCATCACCGTGTACAACAAAACCGGCGACATCGGCATCGCCTACTCCGATGCCGCCCTGATCCAGCTCCCGAACGGCCAGCGGGCCGTCGCCGCCTTCATGGTGAAGGGCCCCTTCAACGACCCCCGCTCAGCCGAGCTGATCCGCTCCATGGCCGGGGCCGCCGCCCCGCTGCTGCTGGGCCGCTGATGAACCCGCTCGCTCCCCTGGCCCTCGCCACCCTGCTGGCCAGCTCGTCACTGCCCGCCACCGCCGGACCGGCACCGCTGCTGCGACGCCAGGCCGTGCTCCCCCTCGGCGGTGGGCTCGACGACGAGCCGATGCTGAACGACAACAATCCCGAGCTGATCCGTGGGCCCGGCATCCTGTTCTCCAGCTTCGACCCGGCCCGCGGCTTCGACGGCCAGCCGCTGGCGGTGCCCGGCGCCCATCTCAACGCCCCCCAGCGGGGGCCGTTCAGCCTGTTCAGCCACCACGTCTACGCCGGCCGGGCGGAGAGCGAGGCGTCCACCCTCTGGCTGGCGGTGGTGGCGGCGCCCCGCACCAACCAGCCGGTGCGGCTGCGCCTGCGGGGGGGGGCCACGGCTCTCTCCCAGTCGGTGGATGGCCAGGAGCCGGCGGCGCCGTTCCTGCCGCTGCCCGCCGTGCTGAGCCAGGGCAGCGGCGGCATCTGGTCGGGGCCGGGCAGCCGGGTGGCCACGGAGCTGCTGCGTCGCGAGCGGTCCCCCCAGCTCCCCGCTGGCTGGACGCTGCCTCCGGGCCAGCTCACCCCGCTGCTGGTGCTGCCCCTGCCGGTGCGGGGCCTGGATCCGCTGCTCAACGGCCGCAATCTCCAGCTGCGCCTGGATGCCGACGGCCCGGTGGACGTGGCCACCCTGGCCGCCTTCGGTTCGGGGGATGCACCACCGGATCCTGCGGTGTGGAGCCAGCTGCTGGCCGGCCCCCTCAGCCCGAAGGAGCACACGCCCACGCCCCGCGGGGCCCGCGGGCCGATGATCTACTCGCGCGTCAGCGGCGTGCAGCGGGGCAGCGTCTGGCGGGGCCGCCTCAGCGACCCCGGCGCCACCACCCTCTCGGCCAGCCGGGCGCCGATCTCCTGGCCGATCGCGTCGCTGGAGCGGGGCACGCTCGGCACCGGCCAGGTGCAGACCGCGGAGCTGAGCCACCTGTACCCGGGCACCGCCTGGGCGGCCCATGGCAACTACGGCACGGAATACGACCTCACACTTCCCCTGCGCAACGACAGCCGCGTGCCGGTGGCGTTGGAGCTGGCCTTCGAATCGCCGCTCAAGCAGGAGCGCACGGCGGGTGGCCTGAGCTTCCTGCCCAGTCCAGCCCGGGCGGTGATGTTCCGCGGCACGGTGGAGGTGAGCGGGCTGGATGGGCCGGGGAGCGGCGGCCGTCCGGCGGGCCGCTCGGGCTTCCATCTGGTGCTGCGCAACGGCCAGCAGGGGCCGGTGTTGGGCACGATCACGCTGGCGCCGGGGGAGCGGCGCCAGGTGGGGGTGCGGCTGATCTACCCGGCGGATGCCACGCCCCCCCAGGTGCTCTCCCTGCTGCCGGCGGGCACGATCGCGGCGGGGGAAGCGGCTGTGAAACAATCCGGCTCACCGCCCGCCCCCCGTCCGTGAGCCAGATCAGGAAGCGCAGGGTCTTCCCCTTCACCGCGATCGTGGGCCAGGAGGAGATGAAGCTGGCCCTGCTGCTCAATGTGATCGACCCGCGCATCGGCGGGGTGATGATCATGGGCGACCGGGGCACGGGCAAGAGCACCACGATCCGGGCCCTGGCCGACCTGCTGCCGGAGATCGCGGTGGTGGCGGGCGACCCGTACAACAGCTCGCCGGACGACCCGGACCTGCAGAGCGGCGAGGTGCGCGAGCGGCTGGAGCGGGGCGAAAGCCTGGCGGTGGAGGCGCGGCAGGTGCCGATGGTGGATTTGCCGCTGGGGGCCACGGAGGATCGGCTCTGCGGCACGATCGACATCGAGAAGGCGCTGAGCGAGGGGGTGCGGGCCTTTGAGCCGGGCCTGCTGGCGAAGGCCAACCGCGGGCTGCTCTATGTGGATGAGGTGAACCTGCTCGACGACCACCTGGTGGATGTATTGCTGGATTCGGCGGCATCGGGTTGGAACACGGTGGAGCGGGAGGGGGTGAGCGTGCGCCATCCGGCCCGGTTTGTGCTGATCGGCTCGGGCAATCCGGAGGAGGGGGAGCTGCGGCCCCAGCTGCTGGATCGCTTCGGCATGAGCGTGGAGGTGCGCACCGTGCGCGATCCGGCCCTGCGGGTGCAGGTGGTGGATCAGCGCACCGCCTTCGATGAGGATCCCGAGGGCTTCAGCCGCGCGGTGCGGGCCCGGCAGGAGGCGCTGCAGGCGCGGGTGGTGGAGGCGCAGCAACGGCTGGGGCAGGTGGAGATCGACGACGAGCTGCGGCTGCGCATTTCGGCGATCTGCGGCGAGCTGGATGTGGATGGCCTGCGGGGCGACATCGTCACCAACCGCGCCGCCCGCGCCCTGGCGGCCTTCGAGGGGCGCCAGGAGACGAGCGACGACGACGTGGCCCGGGTGGCGGCCTGCTGCCTGCGGCACCGCCTGCGCAAGGACCCTCTGGAGACGATCGATTCGGGCGAGCGGGTGGTGAAGGTGTTCTGCAAGGTGTTCGAGCGGCCGGAGCCGAGCGACCGCAGCGGTTTTGCCCTGGCCCTGGCCGGCTGAGGCGCAAGCGGGAACGGCTGGGGCGCGGGCGGCAAGGCCGCCCGCGCGGATGGGCATGGCGAGGATTCGCGGACGGGCTCTGGGCGCCAGCCTGCGGAGAGAGCAGCGTTTGCTCTTTTTGGATAAATAGACACAAGAGCATCAAATCACGGGAAGATCGCCCACCCAAGGGCGAAGAGAGCTGCCTTTCAAATGAGTTTCTGCGTGATTGCACGGCTATTCAGCGCGGCTCGCCGGAAAATGTTGCCAATTCTTAAGCGGCAGGATCAAGAAGGGCCCATGCAAACAGGAAATGCTTGCAACAAGAGCCGGCATCCCTCTAGAAATTGCCGCATCTCCCCCTATGGTTTGGAAGGATGGACCTGCATTCCTTTCCACCAAAGGCCGTTCCACGTTTCCTTCCCAAAGCTATCCTTCCCTCCCCAATGAAAACCACTCTCCTACCTCGTCTTCTCGCTGGCGTGGCCCTCGCCGGGGCCGCTGCCCTACCCCTGACAGCCGGCAGCGCTCAGGCAACTACACCGCTCTGCACCTTTCCCGGCGCAACTCCGCCAATCCCAGCTTGCGCTCCTGGTGCCTCGCAGGTAATCGGCGACAAAATAGTCACCGTGATCCAAGGCCCCGACGCAGGATCTGGCCTTGTTGACCTCGAACACATCGTCTTGCCGCCAGATGGCTGGCTGGGAGACAAGTTCATCGTTGACATCGACTATGATCCCGCCCTGGGCAACGGAGCTACAGCGGACATCAGCTCTACTTTTGATT
>JBIPMZ010000363.1:0-8759 GCA_044376165.1 Cyanobium sp. | reverse complement strand
ATACCTCTGTTTTCCGACATTGGGACTGTTCGCTCACGCCGCCGGTATGTCTCTCACAACACTTTCTTTGGAGAACCCATGATCTGGATGTTCTGTCTGGTGATCGTAATGATCCCGACCTTCTTCAAGCTCGGTGCCGCCACCGTCATGGTGGCCGTACTGCAGTCGATGCTCGTTGCTGCCCTTGTGGTGGTATCAGCGGCCGTAGGCACTTCGCTGTGGCTGTGGCTGCGGCGTCATAAGGCCAGCTGACCTTCTTCCCCACCTTCACCTTCGGCGCCCTCGGGACTTGCTTCCCTGGGCGCCGTTTTCATTTGGAGCTTTATAGATGCGACATGTGTTGATCACCTTGGCGGCGTTGGTGGCAGTAGGCTGCAGCCAGCCTGCCGAACCACCTCCCGCAAGTCACCAGAAGGCCCTGGCCGAAGAACGGCAGAAGACCGAACAGGAGCGCTCAGCCCGTGTAGCCGCTGAGTCCCGTATGCAAGCTGCAGAAGATCGGGCGCAGAGCCTGAAGACCATGCTGCTGCTTGCTGCTCTCGGGGCCGGTGGCACTCTCATCGCGGGCATCAGCATTGGCTCTGCCGCACGCAAGCGTTCAGCGCTGACCGAATGAGTGGCCCGTCTTTCTTCTTGCGCTTCTGGCGGTCGTTGGCTCCTCAGCCGTTGCCACCATATGCGCTCCCTTCCCGCCTTGATGCCCTACCACTGTTGATCCGGGTGGCCGAGGTGCTCTGCTGGGCCTTCAATGTCCTGGAGCGTGTCCTATCACCTTCTGGAAGGCTGAGATCCTGGATCCTGCTCAACCTGCTGGTGGCCTTGGGCATCGCCATTCCTGCTCTCACCGTCGTACCGGCGATCACGCTGGTCTTCGAGGGTGTGGCGCAGTGGGCTGAGCTGCTCACACGCATCGCCTTCAACCTCTTGCTCACTGCGATGGCGTTGCTCGGCCTGTTGGTCGTGCTACGCGTCATTGAAGCCGTCGCCAAGCGTAGACGGTGACCTGCTTCATCAATCCCCCATGGCCCGCCGCAGGAGCAATCCCGGCGGGCCTCTTCTTTTCCCGAAAGGACTTCAATGCAGATTCTTCGAGACGAGGTGGCGGTGAACGCTGCCATCGAATCTTGGCCCGACCAGGCCATGTGCCAACTTCTGACTGAGCGCCTTGCCTTCTATGCGGGGTACGAGGACCTGGAGCTGAGCGATTTGTTCAAGCTCATCCTCATCGAGCCGGGTGACACCCTAGCGGATCTCGACATCGAGTTCAACGGCAGGTTCCTGATCAATCACTACTCAGGCCGTCGTTTTGGTGATGACGGCTTCCATCCTTGCTTCGAGTCCCTGAAGGAGCGCCCGACCTTCTACGACATGGTGTTCTGCGAGGGCGATGGTGGATTCGGCATCGAGGTGATCGTGCCTAAGTCCAGCGACATCGATGCCCGCTTGCTGGGCCTATGTGCCCAGTTTGCAACCCTGGCGCCACCACTGACGCCATGACCTCAAACCTGTCCCCACCACAGCCGCCTTCGGGCGGTTTTGTTTTTCTGGAGACCGAAATGACCAACAAGAACCTGATGTTCCCTGACCTGGTGTCCCGGCTGAACGCATCGCGCCGGGAAATCTACGAGGAGCGTGCCGGCGTGAGGGAGTACGACGCCGGACTTCCCCGCGCCTATGCCGAGTGTGCGGCGCTGCTGGACGTGGCGGTGATGGATTCCCTGGCCTTCACGGGCGTGAGCCTGCTGAGGGTGCAACAGGGGCCTGTCACTCGCTTTGTGCTGGTGGCGGATGACAGGGGAGGGCGCATGCCACCAACCGATGCCGTCAAAGACCTGAGGACTGCAGTGCTGTGGGTCGGCGGCGTGGCCGCCCTGGTGCCGTGTGAGTCAGTTCAAGCCATCGGCTGAACAGCCCCCTCAAGCGGGCATTGCGAGAGCTTTGCCATCTTATTTGAAGGGTCCTGAGGGGCCCTTCGTTCTTTCAACTGTCCATCAACCAAGGAGTCCACATGACCTCTGAATCCCTGAATGTCCGTGTCCTCAAGGCCGGCAACTGTCCCACGCTGTCCGGGCGTGGAAGTCTGAAGTACGAGATCGGCACGGACGATGCCTCGAACGTCGCCATCCGCCTCACCGGCAACTCCGGCGGAGGGTTCTTCAACGGTGACTGGGTGCCGATAGACGCGGTGACCAAGATCCTGCAGTCGCCGCATGTCCAGAAGGGCCTGACCTCCACCGCCTTTGTGCCCATCTACCGGGGCAAGAGCATGAACTCGCCGTCCTTCCTGGCAGCGGTGCTCAAGGCCGAGGGTGTCATACGGCTGCAGGAAGGCAAGAGCCGGAGTTACGAGGTGGCGGATCTCCAAGGCTTCCTGGCCTCGGTGTCCTCGCATACCTCGTTCATACCGGGCAAGGCCACAGCCCAAGGGGGCAAGCCCAGCCCTGCCACCAAGAAAGCCATACCGGCCAAGAAAGCCAAGGCCTGAGCCACGCCACACGGACTACTGGTCCGTTGGTGGTGAACCCTGGCCTATGCGGGATCTGCGAACAGTGACAAGGGCTTAGCTGTCAACACAGGAAAGGGCCAAGGGTCAAACCGACCCAAGGACCGACCCTGCTTCTACGGAGCCTCTATGTCACTTGTCGCACTCGTCCTGGCCGCCACTGCCGTCATCGGCCTTGCTATCCCTTCGACCCGCTTGATTGGCCTGCTCGCCGCAGTCGCCTTCGCGGTGCTTCACCCGGCCATCACTGCCGCCATGGCAGCGCTGGTGGCCGCTGTCTTCATCTATCTCAAGAAAAGGAACTTCCATGAGTTATCTCGACTCCGTCACTTCGGCAATTGAAGCGGTCCTCGACTGGGACGTCCCAGTGGATCACTTCAGCGACGCCGTCGCCGCTCAGGCTTGTCTGCTGGCTGGCAGCACGTCTGATGAATCCGCATCCTCGATGAGCGACACCGCTCGCTGAGGCTGCGCACCCTTTTCAGGTCCACCCCGGACCGACCCAGCCAACTCCCCCCTCTCTTTCTCTCCCGTTCCCCGTAGTTGTCGTTATGCGCTTTGCTGCGCAGGCCGAGTCACGTCCGTTCGATTTCAACCAACCCCGGGCCCACCTTCCACGGTGTGGCCCTCCTTCAAGGAGATTTCAACCATGACCACCATCACCCAAGTCTGCAAGCCCATCCCCGAAGAGCGCAGGGCCGCCTATGCCCGAAAGGTCTTTGGCGCTGGCTATCCATTGCTCGTGGAGCCGGTCATCTTCGCCATGGCCGACATGCTGTCGCCGGACTACTCTGGGGGCATGTGGCTTTACTGCGGCATCTGCCCGGAAGGCACCATGTACTCGTACCCTGACACCGATGACAGCTTTCGTGTGGTGAGCCCCAACGGCTTCGAGCGCACGATGTCGTCGGAGGCCTTCGGAGTCACGGCATGCCTTTTCTCATACTCACATCTGGCCTTCGGCAAGGGGCGCGTCGCTGAGGTCTGCGCCGAGCAGTACCACGGGCTACGCGAGTACGCCCTGGACCATCCCGAGGCGGGACTGATCCTCGCGGCGTGCGATTGATCGATTCTTGTGAACCCGTCGAACCTGACGCCTTGACGCCCCGGCGTCGGGTGCGTCGGGTGCGTCGGGTGCGTCGGGTGCTTTGAGGGGCTGCGTTGGTGGCCTCACCCCCCCCCCGTGGGAGAAGTACAGTTTTGGACGTCGATGCTGACACCCTGTACCTGACAGCGTCGATGCCAAGGGCAGTTCTGCAGCAACGGCATTTTTTAGTGAGGACACCATGGATGTCGAGCATCAGTACTACACGAACACTTCCGGAAGTTGCTCCATTGAGCAGGCAGTTGCAAAGCTCCTCGGATGGTCCAAGGGGCCCCTCTTCAGAAAGACCGTCCGGGTGACCGAGGCTGGCGTGGTTGATGACGACCTCGCATTGGTCGAAGTCTTTGAAGGCGGTATCGACGCCCAGCTCGAATCCATGCTCATTGACGCGCAAAACCAGGCCATCGTCGCGCTGGACGAAGGCGCAACCCATGATGAGTTATCGCGTCTCGACAAGCGGATCGAGCAGGTCATGGAGTTGGTCGCCCGGGTCCACGATTTCCGAATCAGGATCGATGATGAACTTGCCAAGGGCCAAGACTCACAGCTTCGGATCGACCGAAGCCGATCTGATGAAGCGGGCATGGTCCACATCACGCTGAGAAGCCTAGACCAATGGTCAGTCAAGGAGTACGGCCAATCAATTTTTGCTCGACCGCTCGGCGCTCGTTCTGATCAACAGGAAGAAGAAGAGCCTGATGAGAAATCAGAACCAGAGATGCCCAGCCTTGAGGCAAAGAGGGTCCTCATAGCGCTCGCGCTCCTTCAAGACCTGATCGTCGAGATCGGTCCCCAAAAGTACAAGATTAACGCTGATGCCAATTGGAATGCTATGGCTAAACGCATGAGCGAGATCGCGAAGAACCAAGGCATTTCAAAACAAGGGGTGGTGAAGCTGCGCAAGATGCTGGCTGCTGCCGACAGGGAGCGTAAAGCGGAGGCGAGCGCCAAGGCTCGCCGAACCTGAAATACCAAATACCAACTGGTAGAACTGAGAAATACCAGAGGTCCAGATTTCGAATGCAGGCTCCGTAACCGACTCGATGAGTCAAAGGAGCTTGAAGTGATTGAAGACACCGTTTCCCATCAGATCGATCCTCGCACGATCAAGATCGTGGACGCCTCACAGGAGGCCGTCCCAAGCGCAGGGTCCCCCAAGGACGCCCCGAAATCAGCACCCCCCGAGGTACTCGACGCACCTGACGCCAGAACGGTGCCTGGTTGGCGCGATCTATCTGCCGGATTGACCACCGACGAGCCATCATCAGAGAGCCGTGCTTTGGTCGCCCGGATGGGTTACCTGGCAAGAGATCAACTCGGCAACGGCTGCCTGGTTGCACGCCGGCGCGCTCACAACCCGGCCGTGTATGCGTTGAACTCTTCGCAGTTCGAGGGGCTGGTTCATCAGGAACTGCGGAAGTCAGGCATTCGTCTTGCGGCCCGTGAGTTGAGGGCATGCATTGATGAACTGAAGGCTGAAGCCGCTTTCCGTGGCGTGCCGGTGCAGGTCGATCGGCGTGTCGCGCGGACCCTCAACGGCGACGTCGTGATTGCCCTGCACGATGAGAAGAACACCCACGTTCGGATCAGCCCCAATCAAGTGCTGGTCATGGCCATGGGTTCTGACCAACTCTTCTACCGCTCGCCGTTTGCTCTTCCGATGGTGGGCCCAGCCGATGCTGGCGATGCGAAGCTCTTGAAGAAGTACATCAACCTCAAGGACGACCAGTTCATCCTGTACTTGGCCTGGGTGACCTACACGCTGGCACATGGAAAGCGAGAGGGAACAACCTTTCCGCTGTTGGTGCTGGTTGGTGGTCAGGGTACCGGCAAGAGCCATCTGAGCAAGGCAACCATCACCCTGGTCCAAGGGAGTCGAACGCCTGCCCTCCAAACTGCACGACATGGCCATTTCCTCGCAGTCGGGTCACCTGCTCGTCTACGACAACCTGCGCCACTTGACCGCACAGCAATCGGACTCGCTTTGCATCATGGCCACCGGTGGGGCGGCCACCACTCGCAAGCTGTACACGGACGACGAGCAGAAGTTGATTCAGATGCACTGCGCCGTGGTTCTCAACAGCATCGTCGGTGTGGTCGAGCAGCCTGACCTGGCCCAGCGCTCGCTGACGCTTCGCCTTGAACCAATGGCGGAGTCAGCCCGTCGCTCGGATGACGAGCTTTTCCGAGAGTTCGCCAAAGACCTGCCGGCAATCATGCGTGGCCTCTTTGACCTGATTGCCAAGATCCTGGCGTGCCTGCCATCAGCCGTAGTGACCAAGCCTCAACGGATGGTGGGCTTTGTCCGCTGGATTGCCGCAATGGAACGTGCCCAGGGACTGCCCGAGGGTGTAGCCCCGTACCAAGACCTGTTCGCGCAGGTCATGAGTGAGGGTCAACTCGATAGCTTGCAGGACAACGTGGTGGGAGCGGCCATCCTCCAGTTCGCCGAGGGGCTTAATGAAGGCGAGGCAGAGTGGCAAGGGACACCTGCGGATCTCTATGCCAAGCTGACCGACGCAGTCTTGAACGACCGACTTCGAATGCCACGCGACTGGCCCGACAACGCCATTGCATTGTCAAAGCGACTGGTCTCATTGCAGGCTGCGTTGATGACCCAGGGCATCTCGGTGACCTTCAAGCGGGGTAAGACCAGGACCATCGCCGTTCGCAAGCTGGGAGGCCAGTAATGAGCACCGTGAACAGTCCTCTTCATGGCGCTTCGGTCCGTGTCCACCTCAAGGACCAGTGGTGGGCTCCGAAGGTCTTCTACGAGCGAGTCCGGGCCTCTGCTCTCACAACAATCCCCAGCCTGGAGATGGGCCTGGCCTTCAAGGCCGAGCACGTCTGCGGTGCGAACTTTTGGGTTGCCCTTTCGCCGGTTGACGCTCGGTTGGCTGGACGCTGCATTGGGCACATGGTCGAGACGGGAGAGATCCCTTTGAGCTTTGCTACGCCCAAGGGCAGTTGTCTGCGCTATCGGCGCACCTGATCACCTCACTTTTCGACTCGACTGCGTTGCTTACTTGCAAGGCGGTCAGGCGCTACCCCTTACGAACGACATCTACTACGGAGGGCACCATGCCCGTTATCAAGATTACGCAGCCATTTATCGATCAACAACTTCAGGTCCCTGGCGACCAGCAACGCATTGAGTATTGCGATGCTGACCTGCCTGGGATGTACATCGAGGTCCGCTCGACCAGCCCTGATCAGGGAACTTTTTATCTCCGGTACAAAGACCCCACCCGTAAAACCTGCCATCAGAAGATTGGCACCACCAAGGAGATGAGCCTTGTCCAGGCTCGCAACCGTGCCAAGGAACTCAAGGCCGAGATCCGCCTTGGTTCTGACCCTCGCGGTGAAGCCAAAGCCCGTAAGGCCGTACCCACGCTCGATGCTTTCTTCACCGAGATGTACACGCCCTACGCGAAGCCGAGAAAGCGCAGCTTCGATCGTGACGTCCAACTCTTCGGCCGTATCGGCAAGCGACTGGGATGGAAGCGCCTGAACGAAATCAACCGTCGGGAGGTCCAGACATTTCATGCTGACCTGTTGGAGGAGGGCCTGGCACCGGCCACTGCTGACCACCATGCAAAGCTGATCAGGCAGATGATGAACTTGGCTGTGGAGTGGGAGGTGATCCCGTCCAACCCGGTGTCAAGGCTGAAACTGTTCCACGAAGACAATCGCATCGAGGTCAACTTGGACACCAAGCAGTTTGAGCAACTGCTCTACGTGCTTAGGACCGACTCCAACCGAGCCGTGTGCCAGGTCGTCCTGTACCTACTGTGTACGGGTGCTCGCCTCAACGAAGCGCTGTCAGCCACCTGGGAACAGATCGATCGCGAGAACCGTGTGTGGAAGATCCCCGCCAAGGTCAGCAAGTCTGGAAAGGTCCGGGCAGTACCGCTGACGGATGCGGCCCTCGATGTGCTGAATGAACTGACGACCAAGGAGGGACACCTGTTCGTGAGTCCGAAGACCAAGGGCAAGCTTACCCATGTCCACAAGGTATGGGACCGCCTACGCAAAGAGGCTGGCTTGCCGAACTTCCGCATCCACGACTGCCGCCATGCTTTCGCGTCGATGCTGGTGAACAGCGGGCACAGCCTTTACGCCGTCCAGACCATCCTCGGGCACAGCAGCCACAGCGTTACAGAGCGGTATGCCCACGTCAGTTCGCGGACGATGATGGAAGCGGCGACATCAGCATCAAAGGCCATCCAAGCGGCCATGGCTGCGACGACCATCAAGGGCACGCAGACTGAGGCTGCAACCGAGCCGACGGACCCGACGCACCCGACGACCGTGGCCGACGCGGGGGAGGTGGCCACCGGGGGCTGACCGCGCTGGCCCAGTATGGTCCCCAGGGGTGGCCCGGGAGGGGAGGGTGATGCCACCCCCTTGGGCCCTCCCTGCGGCGTCTCCTCGGGGGCGCCTGGAAGCTCACCGTGCAAGTGGCCGCGCGGAGGATTCGAACCAACGACCAACGGATTACAAGGCCCCAAAGGGCGGGTTCAAGCTAGGCTCGGTTCGGGAGAGGTTCGGACCGACCCTCCGCTATCTCGTTGACACGGATCAGAAAATTCAAAAAAGTCGAACCGAGAGAGCCATTCTGGGTCGGTTTTGGTTCAGTCCGTGAGGGCCGAGACCGACGCGCGTAGAAAAACTCGTTACCCGACTTGAAGTTACAGAGTCCAAGTGGGGAAAGTGGACCGTTCTCTTAATCCGTTGGTCGTAGGTTCGAATCCTACAGGGCCCACCAAACTTCCCCAGAGGGTCGATCACGCGAGTGGTCGGCCCTTTGTGCTTGTGGGGCTGTGCAATGGGCAGCGATCTGCTCGGCGCACGTGTGGATGGGTCTCGATTGCCAGCTTTGCTGGAGCAGCAACCTGAGCTCAGGTCCGCGCACGGCCGGCTGCAATTTGCTTCAGCTTCCGCGCTTCGGCATGTGCCTCGGCCAGCAACTGTTCCCAGTCACCCGGAGGATGGCCGCTTTCCAGCATCTTGCGAAAGACGCGGTAGGCGTCGTCGCTGCTTTCGTAGGCGCGCTTGGTGTCCTCGTCATTGACCCACGCAAGCACGATCACCTTGCTGGGCGCGTGGTAGCGGAAGAACAGTCGGTACTGCTGGAAGAACTTGGCACGG
>JBIPMZ010000368.1:0-9741 GCA_044376165.1 Cyanobium sp. | reverse complement strand
CAATCCACGCGCCCCCCGTGAGGAGAGCGCGGCAGTCCCATGACTTCTTTGCCCTTGCGGTGGCGCAAGTTTCAATCCACGCGCCCCCCGTGAGGAGAGCGCGGCGCCGCGTTTGTAACAGCTTGATCGGTATTCCGATTTCTTGCGCACCGCGCGAACCTGCCGTCAATCGCACGCTTTGAATCGGTGCAACGCTGAACGTTTGCCTGCCTTCTCTCTTGCAAACGACACCGCGAACCTGCGGGGGGCGCGTCGACACTCGGGGTTCGCGCGGCACGTTCCCCAGCAGCGTCATGCGCCCCTCGCATCAAACCACCAGCGGTGCGTCGAAGTCCGTCGCACGAAACCGACCGTGCTCCCGCACCTCGCAGCCCTTACTGTCGGCCAGGCGGTACAGGCGCAGACAGTCCTGATCGGAGTCGATGATCGAAAGCAGGCGGCGCTCCAGGGTTTCCATGCCAGCCAGATCAAAGCGGCACTCGAAGACCGATTTCTGCACTCTTTGCCCCACGCCTTCGCACGCCTTGGCCACGCGCCTGAGCCTGCGCCGGCCCTCCGGGGTTTCGGTGTTGACGTCGTAGCAGACGATGACCAGCATGGGCAGTAACGGTTTGCAGCAAGCGAGTCCGGCATCAGCTACCGGGGAGCGAACGGCTCGTACCGGTCGGCCTCGCCCCGAATGTGGCGAGCCATGAGCCGGGCTTGTACCAAAGGCACCACGCCCAGGGGCACCGCCTCCGCCAGCAAAGGGTGGACAGCCTCCTCCTGCTTGCGCTGCTGAAAAGCGATCACGACGGCCTTGCGCGCGTCAGACGTTAGCAGCACGGCGCCGCCCTCCCGGTTCTCGAAGGCATCGGGTCCAATCTGCTGCCGGTTGATGAGCGACAGGGCCAAACGGTCGGCCAGCGGCCTGAACTCCTCCATCAGATCCAGCGCCAGGGCGGCACGGCCAGGCCGTAGTGCATGAAGAAAACCCACCTGTGGATCCAGCCCCGCCGCTTCGCAGGCGCTGCGGCAATCGTTCATCCACATGGCATAGAGGAACGATAGCAAGGCATTCATCCGGTCTCGGGGCGGCCGGCGCGTGCGGCCGTCCATGGCGAAGTCAACCCGCAGGTCAGGCCGCACCAGCAGGTTCATGGCTTGGAAGTAGCCCCGTGCGGCCTCGCCTTCCACACCCCGGACGGCGTCCAAGGTGCAAGCGCCTGGCAGGCTGCGCAGGCTGGCAGCCAGGTTCTGGGCGGCGCGGGTCAGTGCGGCGCGGTCTTCTGGCTTCCGGGCGTCCCGCGCGCCCCGCAGCAGCACGTGGCGTTGATTGCGCACTTTGCCCGCGACGATGCGCCGCGCAAGTTCAAGCGTGAAGCTCAGGTCTTCTACAGCGCGGAAGTGCGACTGCCTCAGCAGCACGTTGCCATTCACCGACCCTTCCAGCCTGGCCTTGAAGCGGCCATTGGCCTCCAGCAGCACCAGGGCCACACCGTCCTCGGCCATGCGGTGCATGAGCGGGACGCTCACGCTCACGTGACCGAAACACACTACCGCCCCCAGGTGGTGCAGTGGTACACGGATACGGCTCTCGTCGCCGACCATCAGTCGCACGGTGTCGTTGTCCAGACGCAGGTGGCTGTCCGGGACGGTGACGTACAAGGTGTTGAGCAACTTCATGGGTTGGCGTGCCGAGTTCAGGCGCGCGGCGCTCAGGCCACCGGTCCGGCGTCTTCGAAGGGGTCTGCGCCCGGGCCTGCGGCCAGCCGGCGCAGAGCGTCGGGCTGACAGCGGTCGCGTAACGAGCAGGGCGGGCAGCGCCGGGTGTCCTGCGTGGGTGCTGGCATGGCGCCACGCCACAGCATGGCCCGAATCGAAGCGGCCGTGTCGGCCACCGCTGAGCGCAACGCCGCGTCAATGGCGACCACCCGCCGCCGCTTCGAAGCCGCGTAGAAGATGGCTCCTTCCGCGACAGGCTTGCCCGTCATCTCCTGCAGACACAGCGCCTGGGCGGCAAGTTGCAGGTCATCGCAAGCCGCGATCGTTGGGGACTTGTTACGGTCTCCCTTCTTGTACTCCACCGGATACGCGGTGCCATCGGGTTCGAACTCCACCACATCGGCCTTGCCGATGAGGCCCAGCCCGTCGCTCCAGACGGGTAGCGCGCGCTCCACCCGCAAGCCTTTGCGGACCTCGAAACCGGGCCGGTCCACCTGGGCGTGAACGGCTTGTCCACGCAAGGTGTCGAGGTTGTCGTCGAAGGCCTGCTCCAGGTGAATCAACGCGCACTGCCTGGGGCAGTAGGCCCAGTGCTGAAGCGCGGCGATGGGGATGGGGTCCTCAGGGTCCGGCACTGCTATGCAGGCCGCAGCAGACGGGCCAGCGGGGCGGACACGTTATCGTTGGCGAGTAGTGATCGGGGCTGTGGCTCGGCCATGGGAGGGGTGTCCGTGATTCAGGCTGCCTGAGGCAGCTTGATGAAGCGCTCATCGCGCATGTACTCCGAGGCATAGCTCAATGCGGCCAGCACATCCTCACGCTGGAGCCGCGGGTAGTTGTCCAGCACCTGTTCAAGGCCCCAGCCCGCACCGAGCCAGCCTAGAACCAGCTCCACTGAGATGCGCGTGCCCTTGATGCTGGGCTTGCCCAGGAGGATTTCAGGGTCGCAGACGATGCGTTCACGCCATTCCATTTTCAGACCATCCGCATGAGCTGGACGCCCGGGGACACCTGCACCATTTCGCCAGGTGCCAAGGCGCTGCCGTCATAGGCAATCGAGTATGCGCCGAAGTCCCGTGCCGGTGCTGAGGCATCGCCTTGGCGGGTGACGGTGAGCCGGTCGAACAACTCATGAGCATGCGCGTTGCCCAGCTTGGATTCGTGTTCAAACACGTAGAGCCCGCGCGTGGACATCTGCCCACGGGCAGCCGAGCGGTCATGCTCGAACATGGAGCCCAGGGCCTCATACAGCAGATGCAGGTCTTCCTGCATGAATCCGGTCTGCGCGCCCAGAAATGCGGAGACGAAGCCGTGGGCCCGGTACAGGCCGTAGGGCACGGTGTGCTTGCGGCCCATGGTGCGGTTGTCGCCGTCCTGCTTCTCGGCTTCGGCTTCAGTGGCTACTGCCATGCGGGTGATGGAGTGTTCAGTGGCCACGATGGGGTCCACAGACCTGGCGAACGTCAACTGGACCGGCCCTCTGACTTGGCCGCAGTTCACCCCGGTGGACATGACCGCGCCGAAGGTGCGCACGTCAAAAAAGTTCCTGCACATCCATTCCCGCGCCCGGCGAACGCTGTCTTCACTGCCTTTGCGCTTCTTCTTTCCATCCTTTCCGTCGTCGGCCAGTTCGTCGCTGGCGCCGATGGCTTCATATGCTTTGCGATGAAGGCGTTCCAAGACGCCCTTCTCCTGCACATAGATGTCGTGCGGCGCCTGCAACTCGCGCGTCATGCCCACGTAGTTACGCACCTTGCGCTTCAGCGACACATCGGTGACGAGGCCGTGGCCCGTCTCGGCGTCCAGGCGGGGCATGTTGCCGGCGTCGGGGTCGCCGTTGGGGTTGCCGTCCTTCACGTCGAAGAACAGGACGAAGTCGTGGCGGCGGGTGATGGGGTTGGCGGACATGGTCAGGCCTCCTTTGCGGTGTGGGGGGTGTGAGGGGCAGCGGCTTCAGCGTCTGTCTTTTTCGTGAAGAACGACTGACGCTGGTGGTAATAGCCGAGTGCGAAGCGGCCCTGGCCCGCGAGGTTCAGTTGGCGCGGGAAGTCCGCCAGCGCGGGGTTTTCCAGCGAACCGAAGACCTCGCCAATGAGGCGCTCGAACCAGGAGGCTTCGGCGTCACCCAGCTTCTTCAGGTGGGCATTCTTCAGCTTCAGCAACGTGGTGAAGACGGCCACGGGCGTGGTGGACGCGGCGCCGTAGTAGCGGTCTCGGATCGTGGCATTGATGCCTGGCTGGGCCCGCTGCTGGATGCGTTCCAGCACGGCAAACAGCCGCCCCAGCCGGTAGGCGGGATCGTCCTGGGTCATGTCGAGGTCCTCCTTGAAGTGAGCGTGGTCTGGGGGCAGTTCGGGGTGTCGGCGGCGGTGGTCGCGGTTGAGCCAGGCCTTGAGGATGGCGGCGCGCAGGTAGGGGACGTCGCGCTCGGCGCGGCAGCGGATGACGGCGGCATTGAGCAGGCCTGCGGGGTAAGGCAGCCCCTCAAGGACGGATCGCATCCACTCGCCGCCGAGGCGCGGAGGCGCGTTGTCGACCTTGCCTTGCAGTGCCAGGCTTGTCAGCAGGCGGAACAATGAGGGCGCCATCGGGTCTCGTTCGGGGTTGCGTGCGATCCGCAGGTCCTCGAAGTGCTGCAGGATGCGTGGCGCCAGTTCACCTACCGTGCCCTGGATCCAGAACCGCACGCTGATGCGGGCTGCGTTAGGAGCCAGGCCGAGGACGAAGAAGCGTGCGTCGCGCTCCTGCGCCGGCAGTTGGCCGCTGCGCAGGGCCTGGTAGAGGGCTTGGACGGCCTGGACGCTGCGGTCCGGGCTGTCCTTGTTCTCGCCCAGCAGGTCAGCGAGATTGAACTCGCCGTCCAGCAGTGGCGCAGGGCCGTCGGCCCAGAAGACGGTGGAGGTGTCGCCGACCCGGAGCCGGTTGCGTGAGTCCTTCGCAAGAAGGTGGCGAAGCGCTGTGGTGTAACGGGAAACCGCTCCGGGTGACACTGGGGAAATCAGGCCCTGATCCAGGCCGTAGGAACTGAAGGCCGGGTTCTCCAGCGTGTTGGCGGCTACCAAAGCTGCGGGCTTGTCGCCAACGTTCGGCACTTTGCCATGTAGGCGTACGACTGGGCCCCGATTACCAGTGATCAAGCAGATTCCCTGAACTGCTCCATCCTCTGTAGGCGCTTCGGTATGGTGGGAGATAGCCCGTGCAACCCAAGGCTCCTGCGCTACGAATTCCGGGCATCCCGCCATCTGGAAGGTCAAATTGGCCCCCGGAACCTTCAGCATTTCGTCCCATATGGGGTCAGCCGAGAGGCGCGCTGGGCCATCTGACTCGTAGAAGTCCCGGATGGTCTGTAGGCTTGACTGCTCGGAAAACCGCTCGAGAAGCTGAAGAAGCCTGTCCTTGAACGCGCCGTGAGCATTTGCTACCTTTTCTGGGTTGTCGGAGGGGTCGGCATCCCCAGACGGCAAGCGCTTGCGCTGTCCCAAGACGAAGCCGTAGTGGTCCCACAGCAGATTGGGCTTCATCCATGCACGCGTACCAGTTCTGTTCTCGGATGCTGGCAGCAGGATGGGCGCGCCGCGCTTCCACTCGTTGGAGCGCCGATCCACCAGGTGCGCTGAACCTGATGGCCCGAGCACGATCACGAATGGAATCTCCTTTTGCTCCCATCCCTCGGCGGCGAGGTCGGCCTTGCGGTCGTAGTACCGCACCAATTCCTGGAGGATCATCGCGCGGCCCCCTTGGCATCGACTTCGATCACGCCCTGGTGCATCTGCGGGCGAAAGAACACAGGCTGTGGGTTCTGCGGATTGGAGAAGTCCAGGTCATGCAACATCCAGCCCAGATCGCGGGTTTCGGCGATGGGCGCCGGTTCAGCGGCCAGGTCTTCCACCAGGCGAACCCTCGCGTCGAACTCACGGCATCCCAGGTAAGGCTGGTTCACGCACTGCCCGCTGCGAGCCCGGCGTTCAAACATGGAGAAGTACTTTTGGGGGGGCTCGGGGTCCTGCCGGTCTGGTCGCACGTGCAGGGTGGCGCGGACACGCCAGGCCACATCGCGCAGGAAAAGCCCGGCCCGCTGCACGCGCTCGTCGTCGGCATCGGCCAGGATGGCCAACTCCAGGTTCGCGCCGTTCATGACCTGGGCGACGTTGGTGACCGATACCTTGCTCTTGACTTCGTTGCGTCGCAAATTGATCCAGCTTACTGGATTGAGGACCTCGATGCGACGCACCTCCCACCACATGGCGGGCTTCCACAAAAAGCACTCGAAAACGGCTCTGGCGGCCGATGGCGTGATGACGTCGTAAGAGACACGCTCAACTTTCATCTCCGGCCGCGTGAAGCAGGCGAAGTCCCCCCGAATGTCGAGGCAGAAGTCCTGGCTGGTGTGCATGGCGTGGCGCTCCGCTTCCTTGCAACTGGTGGGTGATGGATTTCAGGCAACGAGGCTGGCTGCGTCGAGCGGCTGGCCTTCGGGTAGAAGGCCCAGGC
The DNA here is from genome assembly GCA_044376165.1 of Cyanobium sp. GTDB lineage: Bacteria > Cyanobacteriota > Cyanobacteriia > PCC-6307 > Cyanobiaceae > Cyanobium. Next base: position 3,546 of record JBIPMZ010000368.1, on the reverse strand, counting down.
GGTCGTGGTATCGCAGCGGGTTGGTCAACACGAACAGGCTTGGCAGCGCCTCGACGACATCGCCCTGCCGCTGCCAGCCATCGACGATGCGCCGCCGCACCTGCACCGTGTGGCGTTGCAGGCGGCGCAACAGCCACCGGTCGGCCTGCCCTTGGCGCAGCCCCTCCACGGCAGCATCCACGGGACGCGGGTCCGCGCCAGGGGTGCGGTAGGGCACGATCACCGAGGCCTGGTCAGCATCATCGACGAGCCGGAACTTCTCTGCGGCGGTTCGGAAGGCAAACTCGAACTCTGCTTTGTCGCGGGACAGCAGGTCCACGATCCCGTGGCGGTCCGCGCTGGCGAACGCGGCCTGAAAGACGGGGAAGTAGCGTTCAAAGGTCAGCGGGTCCAATGGATCGGTACAGCCGGCTGCTAGCGTGCTGCGCGTGGCGGCCACACCGTGCCGCAGGGCCGACAGCGCGCGGGGAATGTCACGGATGAAGACGATCACCCGCCCGGGTTCGGCCATGCGTCCTTCACGGTTACACCGGCCTGCTGCCTGGGCCAGCGAATCCATGCCCGCCAATGCCCGGAAGACCACAGGAAAGTCGATGTCCACCCCGGCCTCCACGAGCTGGGTGCTCACCACGCGCAGCGGCCGCTCATCTCTGTCCTGCCGGCGTGCTTCCAGTCGCTGCCTGATCTGGCTGATCACGTCAGCCCGGTGTTGTCCGCACATGGCCGCGCTCAGGTGCAGCGGCGGTTCCTCGCAGCGCTGGTCCAGCAGGCGCAGAAGTTCTGCCGCGTCTGCGCGGGTGTTCACGATGGCCAGTGCCGAATCTTCCTGCGCCATGCGGTCAGCCACCGCTTCCAGGGGTGTCTCCTGGCCCAAGTCTGTAGGCCACTCGAAGGCTGTTCGCCTCAACGCTCGAAACAGTGAGGTCTCGTCGTCAACGATGGCAGTGGCTTGAGGCAGGCCTCGCAGGGACTTCCTGGCGTCGAAGCGACGCGTGTCTGACAGCACGGGCTGAGTGGCGCTGCACAGCAGCAGGGTCACCCCGTAGTGATCAACCAGCAGACGCAGCACGTCAAGGACGGGCTGCAGGAAGTCTGGCGGCAGCAATTGCGCTTCGTCCAAGACGATGACGCTGTGCGCGATGCGGTGGAGCTTGCGGCAGCGGGACGTGCGGGCGGCGAAGAGAGATTCCAGCAACTGCACATTGGTGGTGACGATCAGCGGCGCATCCCAGTTCTCGCAGGCCAGCCGGCTGCGGGCCGTCTCGCGCCGTCCGTCTGCATCGCTTTCGGATTGGCTGTGATGCTCGACCACGGCGTCGCTACCGAAGATGCCCTTGAACACGTCGGCGGTCTGCTCGATGATGCTGGTGTACGGGATGGCGTAGATGATCCGCCTGTGACCGTGCACCGCAGCGTGCTCCAGTGCAAAGGCGAGCGAGGAAAGCGTCTTGCCGCCGCCTGTAGGAACGGTGAGGGTGAACACCCCAGGCGGGAGCAGTGCCTTGGCCCGGCACTTGGCGAGCACGCCTGCCCGCGCGCGCATGACAGAGTCGTCCACCCGACCATCGGACCTCACTTGCCGTGCCATTGCGTCCAGGCGTCCGGTCAGTTGTGCTCGGTACATGGACAGCGCAGGCCAAGCCGCCCGGGTCTGGCGGCGGCCTTCGTCCATGAAAGCTTCGGTGTCCAGGAAGTCGGCGTCCACAAGTGCCGAGAACAGCATGCGGATCCAGGTGGCCAGTGCCAGCGGATTGCCAGACTTCAGGCCGGGAATGGCGCCGATGGCCTTTGGCAGGTCGAACCGGGCCGGCAACTCCAGCAAGCCTGGAGCTTGCGACTTGCAGGCTTCCGCGGCCTCCTGATGCTCAAGCCCAGAGGACTGCCGTCCCGTCCCTAGGAGGCGGGTGCTGAGCCCGCTGGTGACCTCTGAGGGATGCCAGTCCGCAAGACCGGCATGATGCCCCGCGATGACGTAGGCCAAGGGCCGGGCGGCCGTTGCTGCGCGAGCACCCCACCGTGCCTCGAACGTGGCCATCGCGTGCAGTGCACCTGCGGCTGAATGCGACTTTTCGGAAGACGCGGGCAGCCGCCCTTCCAGATGAGCGTCTGATGTCTGCCGGATGTAAGCCTGAAAACCTGGGCGGAACTTGCCCAAGTCATGCCAAAGGCCTGCAAGCTGGGCCCAGTCGGCCCCGGCATTGCCAGCAAACTCCGCAGCGAGGCGGCTCACCTCATGGAGGTGGGCGGTCAGCGCATGGAAGACCGGCGATACGCCGGCTCCCTGTTCTAGCTTTGAATGAGCCCACGCCTGTTCCGGCATGTTGTCCCCCCAAAAAGGTCACGAAGAGGGCATCTTCGCTTCCTACTGGCTCACCAGATGAGCCTCTGTCCAGGCCTCTCACCGCCGGACAGCCTTAATGTGTGCGTGCGCTCACATCCTGCAGCCGCGCCCCGGATCGGCCAGGGCTTTGACGGCCACGCCGGTGACGACGTTGTAGTTGCCCTTCACCTCGCGGATGTAGAAGTCCTGCGTGGGGTTGTGCTGGGCGCTGAGGGTGAACTTGCCGCGCGGGCTGTCGATCTGGGCCTTCTTCATGGCGGCGATCAGGGCGTCGCGTTTCTTGTCGTCGCCGTTCACCGCCTTCAGGCCCGCGGCCAGCATCTGCGCGGCGTCGTAGCCTTGCAGGGCGTAGACGTCGGGGTTGGCCTTGTAGGTGACGGCAAACCTGTTGCGGAAGGCGTTGTTGCGCGGGGTCTCGATGTTGTCGCCGTAATGCAGCGCCGTGATCAGGCCCTGGGCGGAGGCGCCCTGGGCTTCCAGCGTGCCGTCGGTCAGGAAGCCTGAGCCCATCAGCGGAATGGTGCGGCGCAGGCCGGCAGCGTCGTAGTCCTTGACGAACTTCACCGCGCCGCCGCCGGCGAAGAAGGCGAACACGACGTCGGGCTTCTGCGCCGCGATTTCGGTCAGCAGGGCCTGGAACTCCACGTTGGGGAAGGGCAGGTTCAGGTCCTTCATGACCTTGCCGCCGCCCTTCTCGAAGGCCTCGGTGAAACCCTTCACGGTCTCTGAGCCCGCGGCGTAGTTCCAGGTGATGGTCATGGCGCGCTTGTAGCCCTTCTGCGCGGCAATCACGCCCGTGGCGTAGCCCGGCTGCCAGTTGCTGAAGCTCGAACGGAAGATGTTGGGCGCGCACTGCGGGCCGGTGATGGCGTCGGCCCCGGCGTTGGGCACGATCAGCAGCGTCTTGCTGTCCTTGGCGGCGCGGGCCATGGCCAGGGCCACGCCGGAGTGCACGGTGCCCACGATCACATCCACCTGATCACGCTTGATCAGCTTGTTGACGTTGTCGGTGGCCTTGGAGGGGTCGCTCTCGTCGTCCACCTTGAAGTACTGCAGCGTGCGCCCGCCGAGCTTGCCGCCTTGTTCTTCCACGTGGAGCTTGAAGCCCTTCTCGATCATGTCGCCCAGGGCGGCAAAGGTGCCGGTGGCCGGCAGCATGAAGCCCACCTTGAGGGGGGCCTGGGTCTGGGCCTGGGAGGTGGTGG
>JBIPMZ010000347.1:0-2525 GCA_044376165.1 Cyanobium sp. | reverse complement strand
TTCAGCACACGGGTCAACTATCGATTGAAGAGTTTCACTCGCCCTTCGGTGGAAAGCTGGATCCCAACAATCGCTGGGTTCTGCTCCACAAGGTGATTCCGTGGATGTCACTGGAAAGCCACTATGCGCCCCAGTTCACCACCAAGACAGGAGCCCCAGCCAAGCCCTTCCAGATGGCGTTCGGGGCGGTTTACATCCAGCGACGCCTAGGAGTGACAGATCGAGAGACGGTGGCGCTGATCACGGAATCACCCTACCTGCAATTTTTCATTGGGTTGAGCGGATACCAGCCTTCGCCGCCATTTGATCCCTCAATGATGGTGCATTTTCGCAAGCGCATTGGCCCTGACCTGATCAAGATCTGCAATGACATGACCAAGGCCAATGGGATCTCGATGATTCAGGCGCTGTTGGCTGAATCCAAGCAGGAAGATGGAACGGATCAAGAAGAACGGAAGCTTGCGGCCGTTGAGGCTGAGCTTGGTGTGAAGCCAGCGACACTGGAACCAGGTTGCAACTGGGGGACTCTGATCCTGGATGCAACCTGTGTGCCTGATGACATCCCTTACCCCTTGGACTTGAGGCTGCTGGATGAAGCGAGAGAAGCAACAGAAAAGATCATTGACAAGCTATTTGAACAGTTGGAAGGCAAGATCCCCCGCAAGCCCCGCTGCAACCGCGACAAGGCTCATAATCGTTTCCTGGCGATCATCAAAAAGAAAAAGCCAAGGCGGGAAGAGATCCAAGAATCTAAACGTTTTCAACTCAACGAGATCAGGAGAAATCTACAGTCGATCGATGGCATGATCGACTGCGGCGCAGTGCTTCTGGGCCTTGGTGCACAGCTTTATCGCAAGTTGTTGGTCACCCGAGAGGTCTACCGTCAGCAGCAGGAGATGTTTGACAAAGATAGCCGTCGCATTGATGACAGGATCGTCAATCTGGCAAAACCCCATGTACGACCAATCGTAAGGGGCAAGGCGGGCAAGAAGACTGAGTTCGGCGCCAAGATTTCAATCTCAGATGACAATGGCTTTGTGGATGTGGATCGGATTAGTTGGGATAACTACAATGAAGCCAACGACCTGATCGCTCGTGCCGAGCAATACAAGAAAGAGAGAGGATATTATCCAGGCAGAATCTGTGCTGATTCCATCTATATGACATCAGCTAATAAGAAGTTCTGCGCAGACAACAACATCAGACTCAGTGGCCGCCCACGCAAGAAGCAGGTAGAGGCCGAAGTGCAGACAGCAGAGCAACAAGAGCTGTTCAAATCAGACTTGAGAAAGCGTTCTGTGATTGAGGGACGAATCGGAACGAGCAAGCGCAAATATGGTCTGGATCGCATCATGACTAAGCTGGTAGAGACCTCAAGAACAGTGATCTCAATGGCGTTCTTTGTCATGAATGCTGAGAAGATCCTGAGGCTACTGCGCCTTATATTTGCGCTTCTTTTGTCTCTGTACATTGTGATACATTGGTTGTGCACGCCCTGGCGCCGTCCAACGCTTTTGTGGGCTGTTTAGGCAACTTTTTGGGTATAAGTGATGTCGTTTGTGCTCGGCCGTGCAGGCTGGGCTTGAAGCTCTTGGCGCCCCCGAAATGCTTGCAGACGAAATTCAGCAGGCCCTAATTGCGTGCAGGGCTACCTGAATTAACCCACAGCGAAGAATCCCTGATGAGTGTGGAAACAAACTGATTTTCGCCAGCGCTTTCGATGGAAACCAGCTTGGCTGCCAACGTGTTAGTGGCATAATCCTGAGCGCTGGTCCAGGTGAGGGTTGTATCGCTTAGTTAAACCTCGTACAGCTTGTCGAAGCTGATGCCTGCGTTCACTTTGGTGATAGCCGCCTCAGCGGCTGTTGGCATGCCCGATACGGCTAACAGTGCCAATCCAGCTGAGCTCAGCAGAGTTGCAACACGCGAGTAACTGAAAAGAGTTTTGAGAGACAGAGAAGGATTTTGCATCACTCTGGATCAGAAACTCAAGCTTCGCTGGCGGAACATAGCCGGTCAAGCTTCGCTTGGGAAAGCTAGCAGGCCGAACGCAATACATCCACATGTCCACGCCACAGCCCGCGAGGGAGGAGACATCGATGGAGCTCCCGCTGAACAGCCGGCTGTCAGGCCCCGCCAATGCAGACCGCAACAGCTTTGGCCAGGATGCGTGGGCCTGATCTCAGCCCAATGGCCTGGCGCCTAATGGGGCCAGGCCATTGGGCTGAAGTCAGCGATCCGTAACGCAGCAAGCCCTCAGGGGGTGTGCACAGGGGTTGGGTCGACAGAGGAATGGGATCTGTGCTGCGGCGGCAGAGGCGGAGTGTTCACGTCCATACAAACTTGGACATCAGGATCCCGGACGGTCCACTCATCGGGCAGAACTTCAACAGTGGTTGAGATAGCCCGCAGGCGAATCGCTTCGAAGCTGTGGCGGGGCAGAACAGTTCCGCCGCTCCTCAGTCGTCCGGATCCGCGTCCCTCAACAGCTCCTCGAAGCTGCTGTACAGGGCCTGCTGCTCCGC
>JBIPMZ010000386.1:0-2553 GCA_044376165.1 Cyanobium sp. | reverse complement strand
AGGTCGGCGGCAGGGCCGCCAGGGCCGCCGCCGCCCCTGGACCCTGCTGCTGGGCCAGCAGCCGCACCGCCTCCTCGCCGAGGGTCGGATCCAGCCCCTGGCTGTGCAGCAGCTGGCTCAGCAGGGTGAGGCCCTTCTGCTGGTCGCTCCCATCGCCCTTGAGCAGGGCCCGGGCCAGGCTGAGGCGGGCGCTGGTGGGAAAGGCCCGCCAGGCGTCGGCGCCCTTGAGGCAGGCGAGGGCGGCCCTGGCGGCACCGACCTCGGCGAGCCCCGCCGCCACGGCGGCCCGCTCGTCGCCAGCCTCGGGCGGCAGGTCGGAGCCGCAGGCCCGCTTCAGCCGTTCCTCGGCCCCGGGCCAGCGGGGCCCCCAGCGGGCCAGGTGGACCGTTCCCGCCAGCCGCTGCTCAGCTCCGGTCCCCGCCTCCAGGGCGGCGGCCAGGGCGGCGGGGTGGGCCGGGAAACGCGCCAGCAGCTCCTGGCGCAGGGCCGGCTGGCGCCGCCCCAGGGCATAGAGGGCGTCGGCGCTGGCGGGGTTGGCGGGGAACCGCCGCAGCAGCTGGCGCCAGAGGGGTTGGGCTGCCCCCTGATCCCCCGCCGCTGCCGCATCAAGGGCGGCGTTCTTGAGCACCACCGCCGCCAGGGGATCGCTCCCCCATCCCTGGCCGCGCAGCAGCTGGCGGCGCAGGCCGCCATCCTCCGAGAAACGACTGTGCAGCAGCAGGGCCGCCTCGCGGCGGCGGCCGGGATCGGGCGACCAGCGCCGCAGCCGTTCGAGGCTGGCGCTGCCCGTCTCAGGGGTGAGGGCGGGCTGCCGGGCCAGCAGGGCCCTGCCCCCGAGCAGGGCCACCCCGGTCCCCAGACAGGAAGCCGCCAGCAGCAGCGAGAGGCGGGTCAAGGGGGAGCGGCGGCATGGCTGCATTCTGGTGAGGGCCTGCTGCGCGGACCGCCGATGTCCCGTTTCCTTCCGATCGCCAGCCTCCGGGCCGCCCTGCGCTCCTGGGGAGCGGATCGTCCCGGTGTGGCGCCGCGACGCCGGGCGGCGGCGGTGGCGGTGGCGGCCCTGCTGGTGTGGCTGCTGCGACCCTGGCCACCGCTGCAGGCGCTGCCGGGCTGGGTTGTGGGGGGATTGCTGCTCTGGGCCCTGGTCGAGGTGCTGCTCTGGCAGTGGCGCCCCCGCCGCTGGCGCTGAGCGGGCCGGATCGCTGAAGGTGGCAGCGGTCGCCGCCTCCGGGCGGGCCTGAGCACCGGCCTGCGCCGCTGCTGGAGCCAGGCGGCGGCCGCTGCCGAGCCCCCGGCGACCGCCGCGTAGCCTTCCCCCCACCCTCTTCCCCCCCGCCCATGGCCGACGCCACGGCCGCCGCCCCGATCGGTGCACCCCTCCAGGGCGGCAAGGCCAGCTTCGGCACCGATGGCATCCGCGGGCGGGTCGGCAGCGCCATCACCCCGGCCCTGGCGCTGCAGGTGGGCTATTGGTGCGGGCGGGTGCTGCCCCCCGAGGGCCCGGTGCTGATCGGCAGCGATTCCCGCAGCAGCGGGCCGATGCTGGTGGCGGCGCTCACCGCCGGCCTCACCGCCGCGGGTCGGGAGGTCTGGTCGATCGGGCTCTGCCCCACCCCGGCGGTGCCGGCCCTGATCCGCCACAGCGCCGCCGCCGGCGGGCTGATGGTCTCCGCCAGCCATAACCCCCCGCACGACAACGGCATCAAGGTGTTCGGGGCCTCCGGCGCCAAGCTGGGCCGCGCCGACCAGGGGGCGATCGAGGCCGGCCTCAGCGGTGCTGCCGGTCCCGCCACCCTGGCGGCCGATGGGCTGGCGCAGCAGCGGCCCGATCTGCTGGAGCTCTACGCCGATGGCCTGGTGGCGAGCGTGGCGGGGGCCCGGCTCGATGGCTGCCGAGTGGTGCTCGACCTTTGCTGGGGATCGGCCACCGCCTGCGGCGAGCGGGTGTTCCGGGCCCTGGGTGCTGAGCTGCTGGTGCTGCATGGCAGCCCCGATGGCCGCCGCATCAACCAGGACTGCGGCAGCACCCATCTCGAGCCGCTGCGGCGGGCCGTGGTCGAGAGCGGCGCCACGATGGGATTCGGCTTCGATGGCGATGCGGACCGGGTGCTGGCCGTCGATGGCCAGGGCCGGTTGGTCGATGGCGACCAGATCCTTTATCTCTGGGGTTCGGCCCTGCGCGATGCCGGCGCCCTGCCCGACAACCGCATCGTCGCCACGGTGATGTCCAACCTGGGCTTCGAGCGGGCCTGGACCGATGGCGGCGGCCTGCTGGAGCGCACGCCCGTCGGCGATCAGCATGTCCATGCGGCGATGGAGGCGCTGGGTGCCGGCCTGGGTGGTGAGCAGTCGGGCCATATCCTCTCGGCGCGCCATGGCCTGAGCGGCGATGGCCTGCTCACGGCCCTGCAGGTGGCCACCCTGGTCCATGGCCGCGGCCAGAGCCTGGCCGACTGGATGGAGGCCAGCTTCCGCCCCTATCCCCAGAAGCTTGTCAATGTGATCGTGCCCGACCGCGAGCGCCGCACCCAGTGGCAGGCCTGTGAGCCCCTG
>JBIPMZ010000345.1:0-2557 GCA_044376165.1 Cyanobium sp. | reverse complement strand
ATGGCGAAGGGGCCCGGCCGGAAAGGGGGAGGAAGCAAGGCTGGCGACCCTGCCCATCGCCTCCTGGCCGACAACCGCCTGGCGCGCCATCAGTACGAAATCCTCGAAACCCTCGAGTGCGGCATTGAACTTCTGGGTACGGAAGTGAAGTCTGTCCGGGCAGGGCAAGCGAATCTGCGGGATGGCTTCTGCCTGATCAGGAACGGAGAGCTGCAGCTGCACAACGTGCATATTTCCCCCCACAGCCACGCGGGCCGCTTTTTCAACCATGAGCCCCTGCGGGTGCGGCGCCTCCTTGCCCATCGGCGCGAGATTGAGAAGTTCCGGGTAGCCCTCGAACAAAAGGGGCTCACCCTGATCCCGCTCAACCTGCACCTCAAGGGTTCCTGGATCAAGATCAGCCTGGGTCTGGCCCGCGGCCGCAAGCTGCACGACAAACGCCACGAGGAGAAGCGGCGGGTCGAGGCCAAGGAGGCCAGGGCCGCGATCGCCAGGATCTGACGCCAGGGCGGAGCGGGAGCCAGGTAGGGGCGGGCTTAGCGGGGTCGAGGCGCCTCCGCCGCGCCGGAGCCCTCCTGCGGCGCCGAGGGGAGGGGCGACGGGGATGTCGGGGCGGCCGGCTCGCTGGGCGGGCCTTCCGGAGCCGGCGGTTCCGGGCTGCCGGCCGGAGACGTCGGCCTTGACTCCGTCCCCTCCCCGGGGGGAGCCGCGTCGCCGGGGGCGGGGGGTTCGGGCAGCGCGGACGGGGGCGGCGGGTCCGCCCGCAGGGAGAGGCTGATGCGGGTGGGGGCCACCCCGTCATTCGTCACGAGCAGCTGGACCGGCGAACTCTTCTGGGAGCCGACGGTGACCACCCGCAGCGGGCCACGGGGGGCCAGGGGGCTGCCATCCGCGGCAAAGAGGCTCATCTGCAGCAGCGGCGTACCGCTGACCCCTAAGGCCAGACCGTGATTCGGGGGCACGCGGATGGCGAAGAGCCGCGCGCCGCTGGCGGGTACCTCCGCCGTCTGCACCCGGGTGGTGAGCGAGGGGGCGTCGATCGGCTCGATGCGCAGGTTCTCCAGCGTCTGCTGGGCGGCGGCATACCAGAGCTGACGGAAGGGCTCGGGCGGAAGGTCGAGCCCGGCATGGGTGGGAAGAAGGCTGCGGGCACTGCCGGTGACCAACTGCCGCAGCACCGAAGGGCTCAGCCCCTGGGCGACCAGCTCCCGCTGACGGCCGCTCCAGTCGGCGTCGCTGAAGCTGCCGAGGCGCTGCCGCAGGGAGAGGGGGAGCTGCTCGACCCGCGCCAACCATTCCTCCGCCTGCTCGTTCCAGAGGCGGCGCAGGGGGGCATCCTCCAAGCCATCCCCGGGCAGGCGGCCGCGCCGCTCCGGGTACTGGTCCAACAGGGCCGCGTCCACCAGGCGCAGAAACCAGCTGCGGTCGATCTGAAGCGCCCGCAGGCGATTGAGCAGCTGCTGGCGCTGATCCACCTCCGCTGGGGGCAGGCTGCTGGTCCGCTCCCCCACGTCGGCCGGACCCAGGGGCCTCAGGCTGCCGCGGCTGAGCCACCACCACCCCAGGGCCGTGCCGGCGACCGCCGAGAGCACAAGGGCGATCAGCACCGGCCAGAGCCCCCCCTCGGCGGCCTCTTCGCGCGCCCGCTCCCGCCCGCGGGTCCGGGCGGCAGCCCGCAGCTCCGAGGCGGTGGGGGGCGGGGGAGGAAGGAGGCGCAGGGGGGGGCGAGGGGCCGCTTCCGGCGGGGGCTCCTCCGGTTCTGACCCCGCGGCGGGCTCGCTCTCCGCGGGGGCGGCGGGCGGCTCGGGTCGCGGCACCAACGCGACGGTGCGGTCTGCCCGCGGCACCGGGCCGGTGCTCTCGGGCATCGGCACCGCCTGAAGGGCCAGCAGCGCCTGGGCGGCGGAATCGAAGCGCGCCCCGGGCTCCCGATCCAGCAGCCGGCGCAGGGCGGTCGCCAGGGCGGGTTCCCCGTCCAAGCTGGCGGGCCAGCGCCATTCCAGGGTCACCGGATCCAGGAGGGTCTCGGGGCCATCGCCGCTCAGCAACACCAGCGCCACCACCCCCAGGGCATGGAGATCCATCCAGGGTTGGGGGGGCTCGCCGCGAACCAGCTCGGGCGGCGCATAGCCCGGAGTGGCGCCCTGGGCCGCCGCCGCGCCGGTGCTGCCTTGCACCAGGCCGAAATCGAGCAGCACCGGCAGCCCGTCGCTGTCGCGGCGCAGCAGGTTGGCGGGGGAGAGGTCGCCGTGCAGAAGGTCGTGGCTGTGCAGCGCCACCAGCACGGGCAGGAGCTGGCGCAGCAGCAGCAACACCTCGCCGGCGCCAAAGACGAGCTGGCGCTCGGAGCGGGCCCGCAGCAGTTGGTCGTACGGCCGGCCGGCTTGCCATTCCCGCACCAGCCAGAGGTCGGCGCCCGCCTCGATGGCCCCGCCGAAGCGCGGCACCTGGGGATGGAGCAGCCCCTGCAAACGCCCCCAAAGCTCCCGGGCCCGGCCCTGATCCGCCTCGGGGCCGAGATGGCGCAGGGCCACCGGGGTCTCCCCGGCGAGGGTGT
>JBIPMZ010000067.1:0-9841 GCA_044376165.1 Cyanobium sp. | reverse complement strand
CCGCCACCCCGCCAGCCACCCCGCCAGCCGCCCCGCCCGGCGCGGCCCCCAGGGAGGCCAGATCCCGGACGGCCGGGCGGCGCATCACCACCTGCAGGTCGAGCCGATCGAGCAGCGGGCCGGAGAGATGGCTCCAGTAGCGGCGGCGCTGCCCTTCGCCGCAGACGCAGGGGCGAGCGGGATCCCCGAACCAGCCGCAGGGGCAGGGGTTGGTGGCGGCCACCAGGGTGACGCGGCAGGGGAAGCGGCAGCGCTGCCGGGCCCGGCTGATCCACACCTCCCCCTCCTCCAGGGGTTGGCGCAGGCTCTCCAGCGTCTCCCGCCGGAATTCCGCCAGCTCGTCGAGAAACAGCACGCCGTGGTGGGCCAGGCTGATCTCCCCCGGCCGGGGCACGCTGCCGCCGCCGAGCAGGGCGCGGGCGGAGCAGCTGTGGTGGGGACTGCGGAACGGTCGGCGGCGCACCAGCCCGCTGCCCTCCGCCAACAGCCCCGCCACCGAGTGCAGGCCGGTGAGCTCGAGGGCCTCCGCCCCGGCCAGCGGCGGCAGCAGCCCCGGCAGCCGCCGGGCCAGCATGGTCTTGCCGCTGCCGGGCGGACCCACCAGCAGCAGGTGATGGCCTCCGGCCGCGGCGATCTCCAGGGCTCGGCGGCCGTGGGCCTGGCCCCGCACATCTGCCAGGTCGGGGGGGATGGGCTCATCGCGGCGGGCGGGGCCCGGCGCCGGCCGCCCCGCGCGGGACGGGTCGGCCAGCAGCGCCAGCACGCCCGCCAGATCCCCGCCCCCCCACACCGGCAGCCCCTCCACCAGCGCCGCCTCCCCCCCGTTGGCCTCCGGCACCAGCAGGGCCCGCGCCCCCGCCCGCCGGGCCGCCAGCGCCAAGGCCAGCACCCCCCGCACCGGCCGCAGCCGCCCGTCGAGGCCCAGCTCGCCGGCGCACCACACCCCCTCCAGCCGCTCCGGCGGCAGCTGGCCGCTGGCCACCAGCAGGGCCAGGGCGATCGGCAGGTCAAACGCCGGGCCCGCCTTGCGCAGATCGGCCGGCGCCAGGCTCACCACCACGCGGGTCAGCGGCACCCGCAGGCCGCTGTTGCGCAGGGCGGCCCGCACCCGCTCCCGCGCCTCCAGCACCGCCGCGTCCGCCAGCCCCACCATCTGCAGCCCCGGCAGCCCGGGGGCAATGTCCACCTCCACGCTCACCGGCAGGGCTTCGAGGCCCTGCAGGGCGGCGCTGCTGCAGCGTGCCAGCATCGTTTTGGGTTCACTGCAGGTTCAGTGCCACCGCCGTCCCACATCCCCCCGTTCCCCCTGCGCCAGCGGCCATGACCAGCGACACGATCTTCGGGCGCCTCCTGCGCGGCGAGATCCCCTGCGATGCGGTGTACAGCGACGATCGCTGCCTGGCCTTCCGCGATGTCGCCCCCCAGGCTCCGGTGCACCTGCTGGTGATTCCGCGGGAGCCCCTCGTCAACCTCGCGGAGGCGGGGCCCGAGCACGAGGCCCTGCTCGGCCACCTGCTGCTGGTGGCGGCCCGGGTGGCGCGCCAGGAGGGTCTGGAGGCCTGGCGCACGGTGATCAACAGCGGCGCGGAAGCCGGGCAGACGGTGTTCCATCTGCACGTGCATGTGCTCGGGGGACGGCCGATGGGCTGGCCACCGGGATGAGAGTCTGCGGAGCGGCGGGCCGGGACGCGCCGCGGGGGATCAGCGGCCACAATGCCTCCACATCCGCACAGCTCCATGGCACCCCTGAAGGCGTTGCGTGAACAACTGGGCAAGCTGCAGCGCCTGGCTCAGCCCTACTTCCTTCCCCTCGATGGGGGCGGCGCCAGCAGTGGCGGCCAGTTTCTGCTGCTCATGCTGGCGATGGTGGCGGTGGTGGTGGGGACCACCCTGCTGCTGCTCACCGGAGCGGTGGCCCTCAGCGGTGCCCTGATCCCCGAGCTGCAGGCCCGCTTCCTGCCGGGGGTGCCCGAGTGGGTGGCCTGGATTTGGGCAGGACCCTGGGGCAAGGGGGTGATGGCGGCCTTCCTCGCCGGCCTGCTGGCCTTCGCGCTGCTGCGTCAGCGGCTGCGCCAGGGACGCTGGGTGCCCTGGCTGCTGCTGGCCCTGATCGTGCAGCTGATCCTGGTGCTCAACGGCATCAATGTGGGCATCAGCTTCGTGGCTCGCAATATCGAGAATGCTCTCGTCGCCTATCGGCAGGAGGAGTTCTGGAAGATCGTCGCGATCTACGCCGGCTGCCTCGTCTTCGCCCTGCCCATTCGTGGTCTCCAGAGCTATCTGATCCCCAAGCTGGGCTTGCTCTGGCGGCAGTGGCTGACCACCCGCCTGATCGGGCGCTACATGGAGAACCGCGCCTATTACATCCTCAACCCCAACGACGAAACCCAGGAGGAGATCGACAACCCCGACCAACGGATCTCCCAGGACGCCAGCAGCTTCACCGCCCAGAGCCTTGCCTTCACGGTGGGTGTTTTCGAGGCCTTGCTAACGTTCGTTAGCTTTATTATTGTTCTTTGGACCATCAGCGCCAAGCTGGCCCTCGTGCTTCTTGCCTATTCGGTGATCGGCACGAGCGCGATCGTCTTCGCGGGGCGGCGGTTGGTCTTCCTCAACAACCAGCAGCTCAAGCTGGAGGCCGACTTCCGCTACGGCCTTGTTCACATCCGCGACAACGCCGAATCGATTGCCTTCTACAAAGGAGAGGAAGTAGAACGGCGGGAGGCTGATCGACGGCTGGGGGGTGCCATCTTCAACGCCAACCGCCTGATCGTTTGGAGCGCGCTGATCAATGTGATCCAACGCTCCTACGACTATTTCTCCCGCTTCCTTCCCTGGCTTGTGATCGCGCCCCTCTACTTCGCCAAGGAGAAGGACTTCGGCGTCTTCGGACAGGCGGGCATTGCTTTTTCGCAGGTGTTCTTCTCGGTGAGTTTCATCGTCAACAACATCACAGAGCTCGCCTCCTTCTCCGCTTCGATCAGCCGCCTCGAAGGCTTCCAAACCCGGGTCGAGCGGATCAGCGGCCTCATCGGCGGCGGCGGCGAAGCCAAGTCCGTCGAGGCCACGCCGCCCCCCGCCCCTGGCTCTTCCATCCTCCTGGAGCACGTCGACCTGGTGCCGCCCCGCAGCACGCGCCGGCTGATCCACAACCTCAGCCTCAGCATCGCCCCCGACCAACGCCTGCTGGTGGTGGGTCCCTCCGGTTGCGGCAAAACCTCCCTGCTGCGGCTGATCAGCGGTTTGTGGCACCCGGAAACCGGCCGGGTGCAGCGCCCCCCGGAAAGCGACCTCCTCTTCATCCCCCAGAAGCCCTACATGCTGCTGGGGAGCCTGCGAGAGCAGCTCTGCTATCCCCAATCCCCCGATCGCTTCAGCGATGAGCAGTTGCGCCATGTGCTGGCCCAGGCCTACCTGCCCGATCTGATCCAGCGCTACCCCGATCTGATGGTCAAGCAGGATTGGCCCCGCCTGCTTTCGCTGGGGGAGCAGCAGCGTCTGGCCTTCGCCCGCTTGCTCCTCAACGGCCCCCGCTTCGTGGTGCTCGACGAGGCCACCAGCGCCCTGGATGTCACCACCGAGAAACGGCTTTACCAGCTGCTGGTGCAACGGGAGATGGCCTTCGTGAGCATCGGCCACCGGCCCACCCTCACCCAATACCACGACACGGTGCTGGAGCTCGATGGGCTCGGCGGCTGGCGACTCCTGCCCGCCAGCGGCTATAGCTTTGAGCGCCCCTCCTGACGACCCCCTCCCGCCCCGAACCGATGCCTGACAGCGCCACCCCCTCCGCCCCCCCGGCCACCAGCGCCACCACCGGCGACGTGCCGGCCTTTGGCTGGAGCGCCTACGCCGAACGGGTGAACGGACGCTTCGCGATGCTCGGCTTCGTCGCGGTGCTGCTGATCGAAGCGAGCAGCCACGACACCTTCCTGCATTGGGCGGGGCTCGTGCCCTGACCCATTCCCCGGGCACCTCGATCCAACACTCAGGGAACCTCGATCAAATCCACCTGCCAGAGCCCGTTTCGGCTCACCTCCACCGCCAGCTCCCGGCCGTCGGCCCGCAGGCTCACCCGCCGCGGCACCCCCGCCGGTTGCATGGCGATTCGCTGCACGCTCCCCGGGCGGCGGCGATAGAGCACCAGCTCGGTGCGGCCCTCCCACTGCCGCACCACCGCCAGCCGCTCGCCCTGGCCATCCACCGCCACGCTCAGGGGTTGGGCGTCCGGGCGGTTGAGACCGGGCAGCGGCACCAGACCCTGCCCTTCGAGATCCACCAGCAGCACCACCTCCCGCTCCCCCCGGCGCGCGATCACCGCCAGCCAGCGGCCGGAAAGGCTGGGGGAGCGCTCCGCACCGGCCTGATCCAGCTGCCGATCCAGGCCCGCCAGCGGCTGGGGCCGATCCCCCAGGCAGCCCGTCAGCAGCAGGGTGAGGGCCGCCAGCGGCACCAGAGCCTTCATCGGGGCCCGCCGCCCTGCACCGCCAGGCCGGCGGGCAAATCCGGTTCGAGCGGGCCGGCGAGGGCGAACAGCCGGATGCGCGCCCGGCCCTCCTGCCTCGCTTCGATCGCCAGGCGGCGGGCATCCGGCGAGAGGCTGAGCCGCTCGGGCTCCAGATCCGGCGGCAGCGGCAGGCGGTGCAAACGCCCGCTGGCCCTGTCCTCGATCAGCACCCAGCGGCGCTGCCCCTGGCCGGCCAGCACCGCCAGGTAGCGACCGTTCCAGCTGAGGGAGGGGGAGCTGTGGGGGGGATGGCCGCGCAGGTGCCGCAGGGGCAGCATCCGCCCGCTGCCCTGCTCCTGGAGCAGCACCAGGGGTTGGCCGGCGCGGGAGACGATGGTGGCCAGCAGGCGTCCATCGCCGCTGAGGGCCGGATCCTCCCGCTCAAACCGCCCCAGGCCCGCCGGCCCGGCGGAGCGACGACCCCAGCCGAAGCCCAGCCCTCCCCCGAAGCCGCCGTCGCCGCAGGCCCCCAGCAACCAGGGGAGCGGCAGCAACGCCAGCCACCGCCGCAGCCATGGAGGACGGTTCAGGGGCGGCGTCAGTCGTCGAAGCGGGAGCGGTTGTCCCGGGAGCGCGGTGCCTCCCCGGAGGCCGGGGGCGGGGAGGAGGGGCGACGAATGGGGGTGTAGTCGGCGTCGCTCAGGGGAGCGGCAGGGCTGGCGCTGGCTCCGGAGCTGCTGGCCCGAGGGGTGCCGGCTGCAGGGCCAGCGGCGGTGGAGCCGATCGGGGAGCCCTGGGGTACTCCGGGAGGCCCGGACGGGGATCCGGTGCTGCGGCTGCCCGGTGCGTCGGGGCTGGCGCCGCCGCGACGGCTGGAGCGGGGCATGTCGGTGGCCGGGATCGGACGGCTGCCGCGGCGCCCCTCCCCTCCCGCCTCACGCTCCCGGCGCCGGGCGCCGAAGTCGGGGGTGGCGGGACGGGAGCCGGTGGCGCTGTAGCGGCTGCGGGGGGCGCTGCGGTCGTCGTCGTCGAAGTCGTCGGCGGGGCGGGCGGCGGCGCGACGCGGCGACTCCCAGTCTTCGGGGATGTCGCGGCGGCTGGCAGCCCGTTCGGGGATGGCGGGCCGGCTGGTGCGGCGCGGGCGGTAGAAGTCTTCCTCCACCTCCTCGCGGGGGCGGATCCGGCGGCGAATCGGCTCGGGTTCCTCGAAGCGGTCGACCTCCCGGTCGTAGCCGCCGCCGTAGGCCCCGCGGGGGCGGAGGGGCGGCACCTCCTCCTCTTCGAAGAAGGAGGAGCGGCGGGCCTGCTCGGTGGTAATCCCCCGCAGCCGCACGCTCTCATAAGCGAAAAACACCGTGGTGCCCGCCAGCAGGAACTGGCCGAACTGCAGGATCGGATCGAGGCGCCAACCCTGGAAGAAGAGGATCCCGCCGCAAAGCAGGCCCACCGCCGCGAAAAACACATCGGTGTCGCGGGCGATGGCCGGTTTGAAGTTCCTCAGGAAAAAGAGCAGAGCTCCGCCCACCGCCAGGACGATGCCGACGATGCTGGCCCAGTTGAGGCTGGCGTTGACCAAAGGACGTGGGGCGAGCTGGTGCTCACTCTAGGGAAACCGGCGCCCGGACTCCATCCCCTCGCCCCCTGCGCGGCGATCAGAGCTTGCGGTCGACCTGGTCGTTTTGGCTGATCAGCACCAGGGCGATCGAGATGGGGATCACGACGATCGCCGCCCCCCAGGCGAGGCTGCTGAGGAAGTTGGCGAGGGAAGGGGTCATGGCGGACAGTCCCGGCGTGAGGCTGGCGGATCCTAGACAGCGGCGGTGGTTGCCTACGATCCAGACCTGTTTGCGTTGAGCTTTGTGACGGTCGTGCCGTTCCTGCCCGATTCGCCCCTGGGCGTGGCGCACCTGGGGCTAGCCCTGCTGCTCGGCGCCTGGACCCTTCTCTTTCTGTTCCGCATCGTTCTCACCTGGTATCCCCGGGTGGATCTGAGCCGCGGCTGGATGCGTCTGATCGGCGGGCCCACCGAGCCCCTGCTGGCCCCCACCCGCCGCCTGATCCAGCCGATCGGCGGTGTGGATGTGACGCCGGTGGTGTGGGTGGGGCTGATCAGCCTGCTCCGCGAATTGCTGGTGGGCCAGCAGGGGCTGCTCACCCTGCTCCTGCAGCACCCGGCCCCCCCGCTGGCCTGAGCCGCGGGCAGGAGCCTCAGGACAGGCCGAACATCTCCTGCTCGACGAATTTGGTGTACACCTCACCGCGCTGGAATTCCGGTCGGTCGAGCAGGGCCAGGTGAAATTCGATCGTGGTGGGGATGCCCGTCACGGCGCATTCGGAGAGGGCGCGGCGCAGGCGCCGCAAAGCATGCTCCCGGTCGACCCCCCAGACGATCAGCTTGCCGATCAGCGAGTCGTAGAAGGGGGGAATCTCGTAGCCGGTGTAGACGTGGCTGTCGATGCGAACGCCGGGGCCGCCCGGCGGCAGCCAGCCGGTGATGCGGCCCGGTGCGGGACGGAAGTTGTGGCGAGGATCCTCGGCATTGATGCGGCATTCGATCGCATGGCCGCAGAGGCGGATCTGGTCCTGTCGCACCGAGATGGGTTCACCGCCGGCGATGCGCAGCTGCTCGGCGATCAGGTCGATGCCGGTCACCATCTCGGTGACGGGATGCTCCACCTGGATGCGGGTGTTCATCTCCATGAAATAAAAGCCGCCGCCCCGGTCGACGAGGAATTCGACCGTGCCGGCCCCCTCGTAGTCGATGCTGCGGGCGGCGGCGACCGCCGCATCCCCCATGCGGCGGCGCAGGGTTTCATCGAGCCCGGGGCTGGGGGCTTCCTCCAGCAGCTTCTGGTGACGGCGCTGGATCGAGCAATCCCGCTCGCCCAGATGCACCACGTTGCCGTGCCGATCCGCCAGCACCTGCACCTCCACGTGCCGGGGCCGGTCGATGAACTTCTCCATGTAGAGGCCCGGGTTGCCGAAGGCGGCTTCCGCCTCCCCCTGGGCGGCCTTGAACAGATTTTCGAGCTGGTCGGCGCCGGGCACCAGCCGCATGCCCCGCCCGCCGCCTCCGGCGGTGGCCTTGATCATCACGGGGTATCCCATCTGCTCCGCCAGGGCCGCCGCCTGCTCCGGGCTCTGCAGCAGCCCCTCGCTGCCGGGGATGGTGGGCACCCCCACCTGCTGCATCGTGGCCTTGGCGGTGGCCTTGTCCCCCATCGCCAGGATGGCGGCGGGGGAGGGCCCCACGAAGGTGATGCCGTGGTCGAGGCACTTCTCGGCGAAGTCGGCGTTCTCCGCCAGGAAGCCGTAGCCGGGGTGGATGGCGTCCGCGCCGCGGGAGGTGGCGGCGGCCAGGATGTTGGGAACGTTCAGGTAGCTGCGGCTGCTGGGCGCTTCCCCCACGCAGACCGCCTCATCAGCCAGCTGCACATGCAGGGCGTTGCGGTCGACGGTGCTGTGCACGGCCACCGTGGCGATGCCGAGCTCCCGGCAGCTGCGCAGGATGCGCAGGGCAATCTCGCCGCGGTTGGCGATCAGCAGCTTGCCGATGGTCATCCGCGGGGGCGAGCAGGGGGCGGCTTGCGGCCATGGCGGACTGTATCAGCGCTCACTGACCGCCCTGACGGCGGGTGGAGGGCACGGCGATGGGTATGATCGGCGACGGATCGCGAGCCTTCGTGGATCCAGCCACGCGGATGTGGTGGAATTGGTAGACACGCACGTTTGAGGGGCGTGTGGCTTCGGCCTTGCGAGTTCAAGTCTCGCCATCCGCATTCTTCTTTCCCCCTCGACGGGTTTTGTGGTGGGTTCCGCCCCCGTCCGCCGCCATCCCGCTTCCCCGCCCGGCCCCCCGTTGGGTTGGCCTTCGGATGGGGCTCAGGAGGGGGCCGCCATTGTGTTGGTGAGCAACGGGCCGGGGGAGCTCAGCACCTGGGTGCGGCCCCTCGCCCGCCGCCTCCATGCCGAGCTGCCCCTGCGGCCGCTCCAGGGCGGCGCCGCCCTGGGCCTGCACCTGGTGCTGGTCCCCTGCCCCAACGCCACCGGTCGGGAGGCGTCCGTCGCCGCCAGCTGGGGGTTGTTCGAGCGGGTGCTGCCCGCCCGGCGCTTCTGGCCCCTGCTGCTCTGCCCCCGCCGCCAGGGCCCCTGGCCCCGGCGCGGGGTGGTGGTGTTTCTCGGCGGCGACCAGTTCTGGACGGTGCTGCTCTCGGCACGCCTCGGCTACCGCCACCTCACCTACGCCGAATGGGTGGCCCGCTGGCCCCGCTGGAACGACCGGGTCGCCCTGATGGGCGAAGAGGCGGCCGGCCAGCTCGCCAGCCGGTGGCGGGGCCGGGCGGTGGAGGTGGGGGATCTGATGGCCGACCTGCAGGAAGCGGCGCGGGCTGAGGAGCCCCTACCGCCGGGGGAGTGGGTGGCGCTGTTGCCGGGCTCGAAGCGGGCCAAGCTGCAGGTGGGGGTGCCCTTCCTGCTCGAGGTCGCCGACCGGCTGGCGCAGCGGCGGCCGGGCTGCCGCTTTCTCCTGCCGGTGGCGCCCACCACCTCGGTGGCGGAGCTGCTGGCCTGGGCCGCTCCGGCCAATCCCATCGCCCGGCACTACGGCACCGGCGAGCCGCAACGCCGAGGGGAGGAGCTGATCACCGCCGCCGGCACGGCGATCCGGTTGATCGAGGCCCATCCCGCCCACGGACCCCTCAGCCAGTGCGCGCTGGCGCTCACCACCGTCGGTGCCAACACCGCCGAGCTGGGGGCGCTGGGGGTGCCGATGATCGTGCTGGTGCCCACCCAGCACCTGCAGGTGATGCAGGCCTGGGATGGCTGGCTGGGGCTGCTGGCCCGGCTGCCGGGGCTGCGCGCCCTGGTGGGGGTGGCCCTCACCGCCTGGCGATTGCGCCACCGCGGCTTTCTGGCCTGGCCGAACATCAGCGCCGGTCGGCAGGTGGTGCCGGAACGGGTGGGGGCGATCAGTCCGGCGGCGATCGCGTCCGAAGCCGCCGACTGGCTGGCGCAGCCCCAGAGGCTGGAGGGCATGCGGGACGACCTGCGCTCGCTGCGCGGCCGGCCCGGCGCCGTGGCGGCCCTGGCGGCGCTGGTGCGGGAGCTTCTGCCGCCGGTCGATCCTGCTTAGGCTTCCCCGCACCTCTTGGCGCCGCGATGAGCCAGACCCCTCCCCCGTCCGTGGATCCCTCCCCCTGCAGCCTCGACAGCGGCCTGGCCCGCGGGCTCGACGAGGAGGCCTGGCGGGAGCGGCTCACCCCCGAGCAGTTCCGCGTCACCCGCCAGGGCGGCACCGAGCGCGCCTTCACGGGCGCCTACTGGAACCACAAGGCCGCGGGCCTCTATCGCTGCGTCTGCTGCGGGGCCGAGCTGTTCAGCTCCGCCGCCAAGTTT
>JBIPMZ010000344.1:0-2563 GCA_044376165.1 Cyanobium sp. | reverse complement strand
AAATGGGATAGGTTCTAAAAACCAAAAACGATTCTTTGACCCCCGAGCTGCCTGTGGCAGATATTGCCCTGAGAGAGGAAGTGGCTCAACATGTGGGTGGACCCGCCCTTCCTAAGCGAAATCACGAAGAAGCACAAACCGCGTTTCTTTGCTAACCCTAAGGGACAAGCCGTGACGAAATGTATTGACAACGACAGCGAAGGGCCCCAGGGCCATCAATTCAGCCGAATAACATCTATTTTAAGCCTTTGTTAATCCCGTTTGAGGGCGAGCCTCGCTTCAGCCGCGGCCTCAATCTGGATTCTTAAGAATTCCTTTTGGAAAATCCTTCCCGATTCCAACCTCGCCAGGCCCGGTGGCCCGTCCCCGGGGCCTGGGAGCCGGACCACCGGCGGGAAAGGGAGCCCCACAAGGGGCCCCCGGGGGGCTCAGCCCTCCACTCGCCAGGCCTGATCTGCCGGGGTCCAGTCGCTGAGCTCGGAGGGTTCGAACCAGAGGCCGATCTCGAAAGCCGCCGTCTCGGGCGCATCAGACCCGTGGATCACGTTACGGCCGATGTCCACGCCGAGGTCGCCGCGGATGGTGCCGGGGGCGGCCTCCAGGGGCTTCGTGGCGCCGATCATCAGGCGGGCGGCGGCGATCACGCCGTTGCCCTCCCACACCATCGCCACCACGGGACCGGAGGTGATGAAATTCACCAGTCCAGCGAAGAAGGGGCGTTCGCTGTGCACGCCGTAGTGGCTTTCCGCCAGCTCACGGCTGGGGGTGAGCTGCTTGAGGCCCACCAATTTGAAGCCCTTGCGCTCGAAGCGGCCGAGGATCTCGCCCACCAGCCCCCGCTGTACCCCGTCGGGCTTGATGGCAAGAAAGGTGCGTTCGGTGGTCATGGCAGCAGAAGTGCGCGGATCCGGGTCATCGTCCGTGGCGGGCGGGCCGGTTGGCAAGGGAGACGGGCACCTGGGCCTGGAGCGGCTCTTCTGCCTCGCCCGCCCCAGCAGGGCGCTGCTGAGCGGGACGCCGGTCTCGGCGTTAGGGATGGCAGAATTGCCAAAAGATTTAATTCATTCTATTCCGCCCGGCATTTTTGTAGGCTGGCTTGTGCAGACCTTCGGGTGGCTGATGCTCCACGCCTGCGATCTCGCTGCCGGAGCACATTCCCGAGGCGAGGCGATGGTCTGAAAGGATGGCAGCGGTTTACTAAACTGGTGTAGATTCATAGCAGGACAAACTTTGCGTTCGCCCCCCGCCAACAGCCCATCCATCTGATCTCCGATCGCCGTTCCCGCCCTGATGACGCATGGAAGCTCTCACCGGCTACATTCTCAGCCATTTCCTCAGTTTGGCGGCAAACCTGAATTCGGATTACATCCTCTCGGCAGAGAAGGATCGGCTTGCGAAGCAATGGCTGCAGGAAGAGCAGGCACGGGCAGCGCTGAAAGCCGTTCGCCCCATTGTGGAAGATGTGCGCTTGGCCTGCCTCCAGCTGGCCGACCACTACGAACAGCGTGGGCTTTCGCCGGCCCATCAGCTGTTGCTACCTTTGTTGCGCGATCCGCGCTTTCATCAGGACTTCGTGGAGTGGTTGCAGATCGGTGCGATCGAGGAGGGGGAGCCCGTCAAAGCGCGCATGGTTCAGAGGATGGAGGAGCGGCTCGCTGCTGCGAAGATCAGCGAGGAGCAGCGCCAATTTTTGCATCACCATTTCTTTGAGACACTGGATAAAGCGGTTTTTGCGGATGATGCTCTGTCTCGATGGCGGTTTGAGCTGAGCCTTCGTTATCTGCGGGAGCAGGTGGTTGAGGGAAAGCGCTTGGCCGAAGAGGCGGCGGGGAAGTATTCGCAAGAGCGGCAATCCGCCGCACTGGAAGCCTACTGCCGGCAGGCATTAAATAGCTGGGACATCATTGATCTCACCAACTTACCAGACGACCGAGATATCGCCACGCAAAAGCTGCTGCTGAGGCAGCTTTATATGCCCCTGCGCATCGGCTTTGAAGCGCCACTGGCGGATCGCGAGGATCAGGAGCTGCTGGCGGGCTTCGAGCAACACCGCGAAGCCGCTCGCCTGCGCGATGCCGGCCGGAGCGGAGGGCCGAATGCGCGCGCGATGGAGGCGATGGGCAACCCGGTGGCGATTGGCGAGCGGCTCGGCGCTGGCCGGCGTTTTGTGGTGCTGGGCGACCCGGGGGGTGGCAAAACCACCATGCTGCGCTGGCTGGCGACGGCCTACCTGCTGCGCCACACCAACGATCCCGCCCTCGAGCAGCTACCCGATGCGCAGACCCTGCCAGCGGTGGCCTGGATCCCGGTGTTGATCCGCTGCCGCGACCTTGGCGAGGCGGATCTATGCCGCTCGTTCAAAGAGGTGCTGGACATGCATCTGAACAAGACGGAGCTTCAGCCGCAGGAGGCGCAGGTGATGTCGGCTGTGATCCTTGATCGGCTGGCGAAAGGAGAGATCCTGTTGTTGGTGGATGGGTTGGATGAGATCAGCAACCGGCGTGTGCGCCAGACGTTTTGTCAGCAGTTGGAGCGCACGGCGGCGCGCTACCCAGAGGCGCCG
>JBIPMZ010000066.1:0-9862 GCA_044376165.1 Cyanobium sp. | reverse complement strand
CTTCCACCGCAAGTACGCGCTCCAGCTCAACGACACCCATCCGGCGATCGCCGTGGCGGAGCTGATGCGTCTGCTCGTCGATGTGCACGGCGTCGACTGGGACACCGCCTGGACGATCACCACGGCCTCGATCAGCTACACCAACCACACCCTCCTCCCGGAAGCCCTGGAGTGCTGGGGGCTGGAGCTGTTCCAGCACCTGCTGCCCCGCCACCTGGAGATCATCTACGAAATCAATGCCCGCTTCCTGCGGCTGGTGCGCCTCAAGTATCCGGGGCGGCCCGATCTGCTCGAGAAGCTGTCCCTCATCCAGGAGGGCCCTCAGCGCAAGGTGCGGATGGCCAATCTGGCGGTGGTGGGCAGTCACCAGGTGAATGGCGTGGCGCAGCTGCACAGCGAACTTCTCGTCAAAAACCTCTTCCATGACTTCGCCAGCCTCTGGCCGGATCGCTTCACCAACATCACCAATGGCGTCACCCCCCGGCGCTGGCTTGCGGTGGCCAATCCCGGCCTGGCCGCCCTGGTGGACGGGGCGATCGGCGTCGGCTGGCGCCGTGAACTCGACCAGCTCTCCCGGCTCGAACCCTTGGCCCAGGACGCTGGCTTCCTGGAGCAGTGGCGGGCGATGCGGGAGCAGGCGAAGCAGCGCCTGGCCACCACGATCCGCCACGATACCGGCGTGCTGGTGGATCCGGCCTCCCTGTTCGACGTGCAGGTGAAACGAATCCATGAGTACAAGCGCCAGCACCTGGCGGCCCTGCAGATCGTGGAGCGCTACCTGCGGCTGCGCTCCGGTGAGGATCTCCCCGCCCGCACCGTGATCTTCGGCGGCAAGGCGGCCCCCGGCTACGCGATGGCGAAGCTGATCATCCGCTTGATCGTTGGCATCGCCGACATCGTCAACCTGGATCCGGCCATGGACGGGCGGCTGCGGGTCGTGTTCCTGCCGAACTTCAGCGTCAAGCTGGGCCAGCGCATCTATCCGGCGGTGGATCTCTCCGAGCAGATCTCCACCGCCGGGATGGAGGCCTCGGGCACGGGCAACATGAAGATGTCCCTCAATGGGGCACTCACGATCGGCACGCTAGACGGCGCCAACATCGAGATTCGCGAGCGGGTTGGGGAGGACAACTTCTTCCTGTTTGGCCACACGGCCGACGAACTCACAGCCCTCAACCAAGCCGGCTACCACCCGATGCCCTGGCTGGAGAAGCAACCCCTCACGAAGGAGGCGATCGACCTGATCGGCTCGGGCCACTTCAGCGAAGGCGATCGCGAGCTGTTCCACCCCTTGCTGGCCAATCTCTGCGGCAGCGATCCCTATCGGGTGATGGCCGACATCGGCGACTACCGCCGCGCCCAGAATGCGGTGGATGCCGCCTGGACCGATCCCGCTCGCTGGAGCGCGATGTCCCTGCTCAACTCCGCCCGCTGCGGCTTCTTCAGCAGCGACCGCTCGATCCGCGAGTACGCCGAGCGCATTTGGAAGGTGACGCCCGTCCCGATCCGCAGTTGCAGCATGATCGGAGGCAGTTGAACTGCCGGATCCGATGGGTTGGAGGGAGGAGGTGGCGCGCGCGGCGGAAGGCCGCTTCGCCGAACGCGGCATCCGGCTCACCCTCGGCGGGGAGCCCACCTTGGTACCCCTGCTCCCCGAGGGGGCCGAGTGGAGCGTCACCGCCGATGGTCCCACCAAGCTGCCCCTGGCCCGGCAGCTGGCCCGGGAACTGCAGCGCCACACCTGGCCCGGCAGCACCCTGCTCTACTGCCCGGGCAAGTGCTACGACGGCGAAGTCAATCCCCGCTGGGCCCTGCGGCTGATCCACGGGGTCGATGGCACCCCGCCGGTGCGCTGGCCCTCCCCCTGTCAGCCAGGGCTCACCGGCCGCCTGCCCACCCCGGAGGACGGCCTCCCCTGGTTGGGCCGCTTGGGCGAGCGATTGGGCTTGGATCTCCACCCGCTGCCGCTGCGGGATCCGCTCGCCCCCTCCCGGCGGGTCTGGGCGGCCGCGCTCACCACAGAGCCGCCCGAGGACGGCAGCCCGGAGGCCTCCCCCCGCTGGGTGGCCCACCCCTGGCCCCTGGCGGACGATCTCCGCACCCTCAGCGGCGCCCCCGGCCCCGCTGGCCTGCGCCTCCCCCTGCAGCATCTGCCGGAGGCGGTGCCCCGCCAGGTGCTCACCCTGGAAATCGGCCCGGATGACTGGCAGCTGTTCCTGCCGCCCCTGGAGCGGGCCCCCCTGACCCAGCTGCTCCAGGCGGTGGCCGACAGCCTCGGGGAGCTGGCGGCGCCAGGTCTCTCCGGGGTTCTCCCCTGGGATGGCGACGGCCACTGGCAGGTGCTGGGGCTCGCGGCCGATCCGGGCGTGCTGGAGATCAACCTGCCCGTCTGCCACAGCTGGGCCGAGTACGACAGCTGGCTGCGGCGAATCGAGGCGGCGGGCGCGTCGGTGGGGTTGCGCAGCTGGAAGGAGGAGCCCGACGGGCGCCAGCAGGGCACCGGCGGCGGCAACCATCTGCTCTGGGGCGGGCCAAACCTGGCCGAGCATCCCTTCTTCCCCAGGCCCGCCTGGCTGGTGGGCATCCTGCGCTACTGGCAGCACCACCCCAGCCTGTCCTACCTATTCAGCCATCCCTGCGTCGGGCCGGCCTCCCAGTCGCCGCGCCCCGACGAGGCGGCCGGCACCCTCGTCGAGCTGGAGCTGGCCTACCGCTGCCTGGAGGGGGCCGGCGAGCGGGAGAACGGAGATCCCCGCGGCGACCACCGCGCCCTGATCGGCGAGACCTTGCGCCATCTCCACGCCGACTGCAGCGGCAACAACCACCGCAGCGAGATCAGCGTGGACAAGTTCTGGAATCCCGGCACCCCCGCGGGCTGCCTGGGGCTTGTGGAGTTCCGCGCGCTGGAGAGCCTGCCGGAGGCTTCCTGGAGCAGCAGCATCGCCCTGCTCTGGAGTGCCCTGGCGGCCCACCTGCTCACCCCGACGCACCGGCCGAAACGCCTGCGCAACTGGGGGCGAGCCCTCCATGATCGCCACCTCCTGCCCAGCCGGCTGTGGCATGACCTGGAAGCAATCCTCGTCGACCTCGCGGGCGACGGGCTGCCCCTGGAGGCGGAGGAATTCCGGAAGATCTGGCAGTGGCGGTTTCCGCCCCTGCTGGCTTGGCAAGCCGCCGATGGTGAAGCCGGGCGGTTGGAGCTGCGGCTGGGCCTGGAGCCCTGGCCTTTGATTTGCGACTTTCCCCGGGAGGGGGGCTTCACCAGCCGCTTTGTGGACGGCTCCCTGCGCCGCTTCGAGGTGAGCGCCGATGCGGCCTTTCGAAACTCCAGCGAGCTCTGGCTGAACGGTCGGCCCCTGCCGCTGCCCCCCGCGGAGGCGAGGGAGGAGGAGGCCTTGCTGGCGGTGCGCTTCCGCCTGCAGCGGCTCTACCCTTGCCTCCACCCGGCGATCGAACCTCACAGGCCCCTGGTACTGCAGCTGCGCACCCCGGCGGGCCGGTTCAGCTACCAGCTCGATCTGAACGGTACGCGTTTCGATCCGCTGGCCGAAAACCCGAACTGGCCCGAGCAGGCCCCCGTCTGGCGGGGAAAGCTATACCCCGACGATGTGACGGTGGACCTGCGCCTGGAGGAGCCGCTGATCACCAGCTGACGCCGTGCAGCTTGGGAAGGGGAGCCGTGCGGGAGGTGACCGCAAACAGACGGGGGATGCGGGCGCTGTTGTAGACGCGGAATTCGCGCAGCACGCTGGCCCCCTCGTCGCGAACCGCTTGGTTGAGCACCAAGGAACCGTCCGGATCGGACACGGAGCGGTGGAAGGTGCCGGGGGGGATCCGCAGGATGTCACCGCCGCTTTCGAGTCGCACGATGTGGAAGGGGTAGTTCCAGCCGAGATTCACCAGGAAAAAGGTGCGGCCGCCGTGGAGAGCCAGCAGGTTGTCTTCTTGATGGGGATGCAGATAAAACTGCCAGGCACCGGTTTGGGGATCGTCCGGGGGGCTGACGGCGGGCCCGCTGTGGACGACCAGGTCGCGGGCGTTGGAGGTGGGCACCGTGATGTCGAAAAAGCGCACCGCCGGGGTGTCGCGGAACTTTTCGTAGGGGATGAGCTCGAACATCGGCGCCGGTCTGGGGCCCGAGCTCCGGGCTTCCTGCGGACGGGGGAGGGAGGCAGTCATGGGAGGGCGCGGTCACCGGGGGGTGAACGGCGCAGGGGTGGGATGGACAAGTGAACCGAAGGGCAAAGCGCTGGAAGGGTGCGCCTTGCTACCAATACCTGGATCTGGCTGGCCAGTTCGGGGAGTGGCTTTCGCCCGTCGGGCTTGCTTGAATGATTTTCCATTGTGCCCCCTCATGGCGAACCTGCCCCCCGTTTCAGCCCGGCCGCTCCCCAGGCCCCCCCTGGCAGGACTTTTGGCCCTCACCCTGGCGACCGGACCCTGCCTCGCTCCGCCGTCGGCCCTGGCCCAGCCCAGACCCCTGGCGCCGCCCAAACCAACGGTCTCGGTTCCCGATTTCAAAAACACCGTCACCCAGTCCACCTGGTGGTGGCAGGGCCCCGTGGCCTCCGACCTGGCCGCGGTGTTGGCCAACGAGCTGCAGGGCACGGGTCAGCTCCAGGTGGTCGAACGCCGCAACACCCAGGCCGTGCTCTCCGAGCAGGAGATGGTGGATCTGGGCCTGGTGCGCAAGGGCCCCAATGCGGCTCGACGGGGTCAGATGACCGGGGCCCGCTATATCGTTCTGGGAACGGTCACGTCCTACGACAGCAACGTCGAAGAAGTGGGCAGAGGCAGCCGTTTCGGGGTGCTCGGCTTCGGCAAGAACAATGCCCAGGTGGAGACCAGGGACTACGTCGCCATCGACATTCGGGTCGTGGACAGCAGCACGGGGGAAATTGTGGGCCAGCGCACGGTGGAGGGCCGCGCCAGCAACGTGGCGAGCCGGAGCGAGTCGGGGGTCAATCTGCTGCCGGCGGCGGGTGCCGCCCTGTTCCTTTTCCCTAACATGGGTCGCACTGGCCAAGCGCTTACCGGCGCCGCTGGCACCCTGAACTTCGGCCAGAGCAGCTCCCAGGTGCAGCGCACGCCCGCTGCCAAGGCCATCCGCGCGGCCTTGACGGAAGCTTCCGAGTACGTGGCCTGCGTGCTGGTGCCCCGGGGCGACTGCCTGGCCAGCTTCGCGGCCAAGGACCAACTCCGCAGAGAGCGGAACCGTGGCGTGCTGCAGCTGGAGTGAGGCGCAACCCCTAGAGGCGCAATTCCCCAGAGGGACAATCCCCCAGAGGGGCAACGCTTCAAGGAAGCAGAACTCCACGCATCTCCCCATGCTACGATGCAATTTTTGCAACTCTGGCAGGATGCTGCAAGCAGGGAGCAACTCTCGGCGCCAGATGCGAGTAAAGCTTGGGGAGCTCATTTACCGGAGTGGCCTGTATCGCAGCCTGGTCACCCCATACCCCCACCCCCGCGGCGGTTTACGCTTGCGGCTGTTCGACTACTTTAAACATTATCTTGATCAGGCTGATGCCTGCCCAGCCAACTTAGAGATTGGCGATCCGGCCATCACCCTGCGCTGTGATCTCAATGATCACATGCTCAAGCCCTATCTATTTGGCGAGCGCGGCCTTTATGAAGCCGAGGAGATTCAACACTGCGCCCGCTACCTGCGCCCAGGCGATGTGCTTCTGGACATCGGCGCCAACCATGGATTCTGGTCCTTTCTTCTCGCCGCCCAACAGCCCGCTGTCGAGCGAATTGTGGCGGTCGAAGCCAATCCTGTGCTGGCCGAGCGCATACGCTGCAGCGCCGCATTAAACCCCCGAATCCAGGCGACGGTGGTCAACGAAGCCCTTTGCAAGCCGGGGGTTTCCGAGATCACCTTCTACTTGCCAATGGATAATCCGGTAGGCAATCTCAGCGGATTGGGTTCGATCGTCCTACACGACACGGCAAAGGAGCATGGCTATCTCTCCGAGGAGCGCTCGATCACCTGTCCCGCCACCCACCTCGATGCGTTGGTGGAGCGCCTCAAGCTGAAGCGCGTGGATTTGATCAAGATAGACGTTGAAGCGGCTGAGGATCAGGTGATCGAAGGGGGGAGCACCGTATTCGAGAAGCTGCACCCTCGCCTCATCATGGTGGAGACCGCGGTCTCGAGCCGGACCACCCGCTACCTTCTCAACCAAGGCTATAAAGCTCATATCCTCAATAATGGTAGCGAAGTAAACGAGGTGATTCCCGAGGGTTTTTGGGGTAACATCTTCTTCACGTGGCCCGCAGCTTGAGCCCCGCCCCCAGCGGCGTCCCTCGCGTCTCGGTCATCGTGCCTGTCTATAACCGACGGGCATTTATCAGGCGCTGCCTGGCCTCTATCGCCGGCACTCGCTATCCCAACTTGGAGATCGTATTGATCGATGATGGCTCCAGCGATGGATCCTGGGAGCTGATTCAGAACTGCGCCGCTGAGCAGGGCGAAACGATACGGGCTCTTCACCATCCCCGCCATCAGAACCGCGGCATCAGTGCCAGCCGTAACCTGGGCCTCCAGCGGGCCACAGGACGCTACGTGGCCTTCCTTGATTCCGACGACGAATACTCTCCCCATCGCTTCGACCAATGCCTGGGTTTGCTCGAAGCCGACCCAGCGCTGCACGCCATTTATGAGCCTGTATGGATAGAGAACGATTCTGGCAATGGGGCCAGGGTGGTGCCGAGCCGCGAAACAATACGCTGCATCGAAACCAATCCCTTGGCTTGGCTGTTTCGCAATGACTGGTGGCATACATCTAGCCTGACAGTACGGCGCGACTCCCTATTGCGACTGGGTCTCTTCCGGGAGGATCTGCCGGTGGGGGAAGATACTGAGCTCTGGATGAGACTGGCTGCCACCGGCGCCATTCGCAGCAGTGATCAAGCTAAGCCTGTGGCGACGGTACACAGGCATACGAGCGGACACTCCTGGGACAAGATCAGCGCAAGCCAACGGGCCCGCTTCTATCGCAAATCACTGTTGACCACCCTGGGTGCGATAAAAAGACGTCCATCGCTCTATCTCCCCCATGCCCGGGAAGTGTATTGGTCTCGCCATTTCAAGGCGTTGGAAGATGAGATCGACCGCCTCACCCAGAGCGCTCCTGGCCCGGCGCTGTTTCGCTTGGGCATCGAAGCGGCCCTGGTTCAGCCGAGCGCCTTGTTCAGCAAACGCTCCCTGGGCAACCTTTTGGGGCGTCGGGGCAGAAGCGCCTAGACGGATGCGGTAACCGGCTCCGTGCCCCCCTGGGAGGCGAGCACCTTCTCGAGATCTTCCAGATCCTTTTCGGTGATCTTGGTCTGCATCGGGCAATGCTTGGGGCCGCACATGGAGCAAAACTCGGCCTGTTTATAGATATCGGCGGGAAGGGTCTCGTCGTGGTATTCGCGGGCGCGCTCCGGGTCGAGGGAGAGGTCAAACTGGCGGTTCCAGTCGAAGGCGTAGCGGGCCCGGCTGAGCTCGTCATCGCGATCGCGGGCGCCCGGGCGGTGGCGGGCGATATCGGCGGCGTGGGCCGCGATCTTGTAGGCGATTAGCCCGTTGCGCACATCTTCGGGATTGGGGAGGCCCAGGTGCTCCTTCGGCGTCACATAACAGAGCATGGCCGTGCCATACCAACCGGCCATGGCGGCACCGATCGCGCTGGTGATGTGATCGTAGCCAGGGGCAATGTCGGTGACCAGCGGGCCTAGAACGTAGAAGGGAGCCTCCTCACATTCTTCAATCTGCTTGCGCACATTGAACTCAATCTGGTCCATCGGCACATGGCCTGGTCCCTCCACCATGACCTGCACATCATGCGTCCAGGCCCGCCGGGTGAGTTCGCCCAGGGTTTTCAGTTCCGCCAGCTGGGCCTCGTCGGAGGCATCGTGCAAACAGCCGGGCCTGAGGGAGTCCCCTAGGGAGAAGCTGCAGTCATAGCGCTTGAAGATTTCGCAGATGTCGTCGAATCGGGTGTAGAGGGGATTTTGGCGATGGTGATAGAGCATCCATTGGGCCAGAATGCCGCCACCGCGGCTGACGATGCCCGTCAGGCGGCTCTTGACCTTCGGCAGGTGTTCGATCAACAGCCCTGCGTGGATCGTTTGATAATCCACCCCCTGCTGACAGTGTTTTTCGATGATGTGCAGAAAGTCGTCTTCGTTCAACCTCTCAATCGATCCATGCACGCTCTCTAAAGCTTGATACACCGGCACGGTGCCGATGGGGACGGGCGAAGCTTCGATGATGGCCGTGCGCACCTCATCAAGATTGACTCCGCCTGTGGAGAGGTCCATTACGGTGTCGGCGCCATATTTCACGGCCAATTCCAGCTTGTGCAGCTCTTCACTCACATCACTAGCATTGGGGGAGGCACCAATATTGGCATTTACCTTGCATCGGCTGGCGATTCCGATCGCCATCGGCTCCAGGTTTGGGTGGTTGACGTTGGCCGGAATGATCATGCGGCCGCGGGCCACCTCCTCTCTCACCAGCGACTCGGGTAGGTTTTCCCGCTCGGCGACGTAGGCCATCTCCTCGGTGACCACCTCCTGCCGCGCGTAATGCATCTGGGTGACATTGACCTGGCCTTGGCGCTTCTCGATCCAGGGACGGCGCATGGGAAAGAAGGGCGGAGGGGACCTGCCGGGGAGCGGGATCGCAGCGCTTCCGCACTTCCCTGCGCCGGCATGACCCGGATCAGGTTCGGAGGGTGTGATCTCAGCCCGGCCAGAAAACGCGACGAGCGCGAAGCCAGGCACCCCTAGTGGCCTCAGAAACCTAGCAGCCGCAGACGGTGCCCGCCTTCAAGCCTGCAAACCGTTGAGTGCGGCGGCCACGACGCGATGGTCTGGATCCCCCTGGAGGGTGCGCAGAGCCTGCCGCGCTGCCTCCAGCTCGAGCGTCTCGCCACTGCCATCGGCCAGCAGGCGGCCCAGTACCTCCGCCCCCCCGGCCCGCACGGTCCCATCCGCATCGACAATCGCCATCTGGCCCAGTTCCAGCAGCCAATCGGGACGCATCGCCTCATGCTCCGCCAGGGCCGCCAGGATGCTGCAGCGCACCAACCACTGGGCATCGGCCAGAAAGGCCTCCCGCAGCAGCGGCCAGGTGCCCTCCACCCCGAAGCTGGCCAGGGAATTGGCCGCCTCGGCCCGAACGTTGGCGTCCTCATCGTGGCGCAACGCCCGCTCCAGTGCCTGCCGCCCGGCCTCACTGCGCTTCACCCCCAACCCTGCGCAGGCCAGGGAGCGCACCACGAAGGGGTTCTGCTCCAGCCCGAGCAGCAGCAGGGGGATCGCCTGGGCCTCCGGCACCTCCCGCAGGCCCGCCAGGGCTGGCATCGACTGCGCGGGATCGCCAGAGGCAATGGCCTGCCGCAGGCGCTCGAGATCAGGGCCGTTCACGGGAAGCGCCTCTCAAACGGGAAGAACCGGTTGGGCTGACAGCTGAGGGTCCTTGGGGGGCCGCCGCCAGTCGTGCAGGGAGGAGTAGTGGCTGATTTTTTCGAAGACCAGGCCACTGCCAAACTCCAGAACCAGACGGTAGCCCGGAGGCTCGGCCCTGCGGTGCGCGCCGGTGCGGGGCGAGAGGCCGTCGACCACCAGGAAGCCGCCGCGCCGCAATAGCGCGCCCGCATGGGCGAGCTCCAAGAAGGCCGAGGGCCAGGCCTCGCACTGGCCGAGGCGCACGAGATCGAAACGGCCGATCCGCTCCCGCACCTTGGCGGTGAGCCGGGGCAGCACCCAACGCGGGGCATCGTCGTACATCTGCAAGGGGCGACGGCAGACCCCCTGCCGCGCGCAGTGCTCATGGATCGCCTCCCAGACCTCGGGCTCTGGGCCCACC
>JBIPMZ010000396.1:0-2570 GCA_044376165.1 Cyanobium sp. | reverse complement strand
CTTTCTTTGGCTTCGGAATATCATCAATTACAAATTCAATCATGTCGTTTCCAGAGCAGTCGGCTGCATATTGCTTTGCACGAAGAAAGAGTTTGGGGTCAACCTCACGGACATATTTGACAAAGTGTTCTGCAAACTTGTCTAATGCATCCTCCAAAGACTCACGCTGTTCAATCGTAAGATCATCGATCTGATGCTCATCGCCCGGATCTCTCTCATCATTGTCTAGAGGAATATCGATCTCGCACTCCTCTCCAAGTTCACGGAGTGAGCAACGAAACAGCATGGCGGGGGTAGACTCTCCTAGATATGCCCCCAAAGTATTTACTTCCAGCCACTCCACCGCCTCGTCTTCCTCCATCCCGTCCCGATCCATCAAGATATCCATGCACTTGTTGTAATCATAGATTGCAATTGGCACGGACTGACCGTAACGGCGAAGCATTCCAACGAATGCCTTTTCAAACCCATCGAAAAGAATTGGCTTTGGATCATGCGTCATTTTCCACCTCCTCGTCCTGACCGTACTTGAACTCCTTCGCAGCAGCCTCTTCAAGAACCTTCAGGACATCCTCTGTGAACCACTTGACAGGATCCTTGTTGATCTTGGATTCAAAGTCCGACTTGCCATCGGGGAACTGAACCTTATTGGAAACCTTCTTGAAAACGCCGTGCTTGAGACCAAGTTCGATTAGACCGTAGTAGCGATCAAGACCGCTATCGAAATTCAGGAGGACATCGATGGTGCGGTTCTCCTTGGTCAGACGGCTCTTGTATGCCTTGCAATGAATGATGTTGCCGATGACCTCGCCATCCCCGTCCTTGTGCTTCTTCTTCGACAGGTAGATGATGGTTGACGCAGCGTACTTAAGACCGCTGCCGCCACCCATTTCCTTGGTCGGGACATATGCACCCACGACATCGTAGGTGTGGTTCGTCACAATCATGGGGATGTTGTGCTTGCCCAACTTGAGCGTCACGGTACGGAAGACAGACTTAATGACCTGACTGCGAGTCATGTCACGGACTTCCTTGCCTTCCGTGCTGTCGTTCATTTCCTTGGAGGTAGACAACATACCAAGCGAGTCAAGCACGATCATCATCGGCTTCTGATCTGCTTTCTCCAACTTGCCGTAGTTCTCAAGGATCTGAAGCACCTGATAACGAAACTGCTCCACCGTGGCAACAGGGAAGACGGCAACACGATTCTTATCCAATCCACGATCAGAGATCATGCTGCTCGTCACAGCCTGTTCCGAATCAAAGTAGAGGATAGCCCCGTCCTTGTTGTCCTTGAGGAACTGTGATGCGATGCCTAGGGCAAAGTAAGTCTTGCCCGTAGCAGACTCACCAGCAATACCAAGAATCTTGTTGTCAGGAATGCCACCCTTCAGACTGCCCGAAACGAGGGCATTGAAGGAGTATGATCCTGTGTCGATGAATCCACCGACATCGGCTTCAAGTCCATCGTTGGCAATAGATGCGTATTCGTTACCGCTGCTCTTGACGAGTGTCTTCAGAAAGTTCATTGTGTATACCTCACTAGAATGATTTAGGTGATCTTACATCAAGCCATCGGGCTTGTCAAAAGGATCCAGTCCATAATTGCACACCTTCTCAAAGGTTTCATATGCATATCCTTCTTCTTTCAAAGTCTTCAATACCAGTTCAAGTTCTTCCTGCGTGATGTGCGCCTGTGCGTGTGTGCCTGCGTGTGCGGGTGCGCCCGTGAGGCGTACATCGTGAAACACGATGCTTATTCCTTTATTTGCTTCTGCGGTGTCCTTGATATCATCAAGAACTTTTTGCATTTGACCATTCCGAATCGAAACTTCTTTCGGTATCTCGTCCTTGCTCATTCTGTTTGGGCTGAAATACATTCTTTCACCAGAATAGAAATGACTTTCGTTTCCTGGACGAACATAACAAAAAAGCGGTGACACCGCAGAATAAAGAGTTTCATCGAAGTGTGAGTATGGGAATGCAAAATGAGTTGGCTTAAATCCAGCCGATGCCATCTCTTCCATTGCGGGAAGAACCTCATCATCAATATATCGTTCCATATCATATCTGCGAGAATAAACCATAGCATCTTTATGGGATTTGCTGTGGCACCCGATAACATGCCCATCTTCTTTTAGTTCACGAAGCATTTGAATCTCGCTCACTTCAAGTAGATGAAAAGAATCGACATAAAAAACCGATTTTGCGCCATACTTCTTTAGCAGCCCACGGCACGAATACCAATTTGACACCGAATGATCATCAAAAGAAAGATGAACATGTGGATACTTTATCGGTTCTTTCAGGAATGATCCGAATCTCTGCGCCATTGACGGTATTTAGGATTCATAACCATGACGGAAGAACAGATAAAAATGTAGCAGACTCCGACAAAGATGATCGGCGGCAAGAATGACTCAAGTAGTCTTATCATGA
Organism: Cyanobium sp.; assembly: GCA_044376165.1. Classification (GTDB taxonomy): domain Bacteria; phylum Cyanobacteriota; class Cyanobacteriia; order PCC-6307; family Cyanobiaceae; genus Cyanobium. The sequence continues at coordinate 131 of JBIPMZ010000396.1, read as the reverse complement.
AAACAAACCCTCCAAAGAACTTTCTTCTTCTACCGACCAACCAACCGCATCTAGGATAGTTGTCAGCGGCTCAATAAATGACTTTTCGAATTGCTTTTCATGATCAATAAATGATTCAAGACCGAATTCTT
>JBIPMZ010000348.1:0-2571 GCA_044376165.1 Cyanobium sp. | reverse complement strand
CAGGGCGGAAGGTTCCAGGCGGTAGTAGATCCAGCGGCCCTCCTGGCGGGCATGGATCAGGCCCGCCTGCTTCAGCACCCTGAGATGAAACGACAGTTTCGATTGGGCCAGATCCAGGTCGCTGCTGAGGTCACAAACGCAGCGCTCTCCGTGTTGGAGTGCTTGCACCACCTGCAGGCGGATCGGCTCGGCCAGGGCGCGCAGCAGCCGCTGGGCCTGATCCGGAGCCACCGGATCAGCTGTTGATGCGGGCGTGGCCATGGTCTCCACAGGGGACAGGACGGGGGCTGCTGGCAGCAGTCTGTCGGCCCTGGAGCAGTGATTGGCGACGGACGGCGCGAAGCATGGCGCCGTGTGACGCAGGGCACCAATCCAATCAACCCAGGTTGATCTATGGTTTCGCCGTCGGCTGCCGCCCTCGCTTCCCCATCCATGAAAATCGGCATCAACGGCTTCGGGCGCATTGGCCGCCTCGTGTTCCGTGCCCTCTGGGGGCGGCCCGGCATCGAGCTGGTCCACATCAAGGACCCGGCCGGCGATGCGCACAGCGCCGCCCATCTGCTGGCCTTTGATTCGGTCCATGGTCGCTGGCAGCAGCCCGTGCAGTCGAATCCGGACCTGCCGGGAAGCAGCCAGGGATTCGTCGTGGGCACCACCCCGGTGGGCTACAGCCAGGAGCAGGACCCCACCGCCGTGCCCTGGAACCAGGCCGGCGTGGAGATGGTGCTCGAATGCAGCGGCAAATTCAAGACGCCGCAAACCCTGCAGCCCTACTTCGATGCCGTGGGTCTCAGCCGGGTCGTGGTGGCCTGCCCCGTCAAAGGCGAGATCGCCGGCGCCGAGGCGCTCAACATCGTGTTCGGCATCAACCACCACCTCTATGAGCCCGACCGGCATCGGTTGATCACGGCGGCCTCCTGCACCACCAACTGCCTGGCACCGGTGGTGAAGGTGGTGCACGAAAGCTTCGGCATCGCGCACGGGTCGATCACCACCCTCCACGATGTCACCAACACCCAGGTGGTGGTGGACGCCTTCAAGGGCGACCTGCGCCGGGCCCGCTCCGCCAGCCAGAGCCTGATCCCCACGACCACCGGCTCGGCCAAGGCGATCGGGATGATCTTCCCGGAGCTGCAGGGCCGGCTGAACGGCCATGCCGTTCGGGTGCCGCTGCTCAATGCTTCGCTCACCGATGCGGTGTTCGAACTGAAGCGTGCCGTCACCGTGGAGGAGGTGAATCGGGCCTTCGAGGTGGCGGCACATGGCCCGCTGCAGGGAATTCTCGGCTACGAAACTCGGCCGCTGGTGTCGGTCGACTACGTGAACGATTCCCGCAGCGCCATTATCGATGGCCTCTCAACGATGGTGGTGAATGGCACCCAGCTCAAGGTGTACGCCTGGTATGACAATGAATGGGGCTACAGCTCACGCCTGGCCGATCTGGTGAGCCATGTGGCACGCCTCGATCAGCGCTGATCCTGCTGATTGCCGCTGGGTTCCCACCATGACACCACCAGAGTCTCCCCCGCCGACCACAGTCATCAGCCGCGCCAGCGCAGGCCTGACGGCCCTGCAGCAGTACCTGATCGTGACGGCCAATTATTGGGCCTTCACCCTCACCGATGGGGCACTGCGCATGTTGGTGGTGTTCCACTTCCACGCGCTTGGCTACAGCACCCTGGACATCGCCCTGCTGTTTCTCTTCTATGAGTTCTTCGGGGTGCTCACCAATCTCTATGGCGGCTGGCTTGGCGGCAGGTTCGGGCTCAGGCTCACCCTCTGGACGGGCACTCTGCTGCAGGTGGCTGCCCTGCTGATGCTGATTCCTGTGGCGGACAGCTGGCCGAAGTGGTGGAGTGTGGCCTACGTGATGGTGGCCCAGGCCATCAGCGGCATTGCCAAGGACCTCAACAAGATGAGCGCCAAGAGTGCCATCAAGACCGTGGTGCCCGAAACGCCGGATGATCAGTCCAAGGGCGAACAGCAGCTGTTCCGCTGGGTGGCGATCCTCACCGGCTCCAAGAACGCCCTGAAGGGGGTGGGGTTCTTTCTGGGGGGTGTGCTGCTCACCACGATCGGCTTCAACGCCGCCGTGGCGGTGATGGCCATCGGCCTGCTGCTGGCCTTCGGCGGCACCCTCGTTCTGCCCCCGGACATGGGCCGCATGAAGCAGAAACCTGCCTTCAGCGCCCTGTTCTCCAAGAGCCGCGGCATCAACCTGCTGTCGCTGGCACGCTTCTTTCTGTTCGGCGCCCGCGATGTCTGGTTCGTGGTGGCGCTGCCGGTGTTCCTGGAGACCGCCCTGGGTTGGCGCTTCTGGGAGGTAGGTGGGTTTATGGGACTGTGGGTGATCGGCTATGGGATCGTTCAAGGCTCGGCGCCGGCCCTGCGTCGGGCCTGGGGGCAGAGCGCAGCTCCCGGAGTGGCTGCCGTGCGGTTCTGGAGCGTGGTGCTGACGACCATTCCGGCCTTGATCGCCATCGCCCTCTGGCGTCAGGTGGGCCAGCCCGGCGTGGCGGTGGTCGCAGGACTGGCGGTGTTCGGGGTGGTATTCGCCATGAACTCCTCGAT
>JBIPMZ010000343.1:0-2584 GCA_044376165.1 Cyanobium sp. | reverse complement strand
CGTCGTAATGTAGGCCATTCACATTCACAATAATGGCCTGAGCCTGGCCGGCGGTAAGTGCCCCCACCGCCATGGCCGTAAGAAGGGTTGACTTTTTAATCGATGAGCAGCGGGGGTTGGGATTGGAGTTGCTGCCCTTGGCGCTGGTGGATGGGCTTGAGCTGAAGGTCGACATGGTGGGTCTCAAGTAAATGTGGAGCCGGCAGTGGCTTGACCGCCTGCAAGCATTCTTTGCTTTCCTGGGCCAAGGCGAAATCATCTGTCTTAACGATGGCTGTCCAATCCTGGACTATCTCCTGTCAGCGTGCCGACAGCCCGTTGTCAACCAGATGACAGATTAATAATTCCAGCCGCTCCTATGGAGCCTGCTTGACTCACGAACCCGTCTCTTGCCAGATGATTGAAAGACTGCCGGCCCTATGGTTGCTCCACGGCAAAATCCTGGGCGGGATGAGCAGGCGTGATAGTGGCTATATTTAAGCGGGAATGATCTAGATCAATAATGCCTGCTTTGGCAGAGAACGCCGGGGAGGCAAGGCAGTCGTGGTTCGGAGAAGCTGCCGATCACGGTGGCCAGCAGATTGGCGACCTCAATCGGGCCCACCTGGGGGCTGTTGGCACTGTCCCAGGCGAAGGCTCTCAGCCAACCCGCTTTCCCGTTGGCCGCTTCATCCATCCCGTTGGGATGGTTGCTCTCATGGCTCCTGATCGCGCAGGGCCCGCAGCAGAGCTGCTGCGGGCCCTGCCGGCCCCGGCTGGTGGGCGTGGAAGTGGCCCAGGCGGGCGACCCGAGTGCCGGATTCCTCCTCGTTTTTGGTTTCCCGGATCAGCCGCGCCACGGGTCGCCCCCTGCGGGTGATTACCACCTCCTCTCCGGCTTCCACCGCATCGAGCAGGGCGGAGAGCCCCGCCTTGGCCTCCGCCAAATTGACGGTGCGCACGACCAGATGACTCCCTGAGCCAAAGCTCAGATCTTTTCGCCAGGCTCTGACGGGTATGGGCAGGATTGCCTCGTCGCCGTCGCGCCAACACCCGCGCTGCCGCCAGCACGTCGTCGTCGAGGCTGAGGGTGGTGCGCATCTGATGCGGAACACCACGCAACAACATGTTGGCTGCATCGGCCTTAAAACCGGCGGTAGCCTTATCCCATGGCTGCCGCCCCTTCCCCCGCCACGGCTCCGCCGTTCACGCCGCCGCCGATCCCCTGGCTTGCCCCCCGGGCGTTGGAGTCGCCGCCGGATCTGGGCCCGGGGCTGGATCCCCAGCGCTGCGCGGATGCCCTGGCGCGGCTGTGCGCCGAAGCCGACGTGCAGGCGGTGGTGGTCTTCGGTTCGCGGGCGCGTGGGGAGGCGCGGGCGGATTCCGATCTGGATCTGGCGGTGATCCTGCGCCAGCCGCAGCTCAGCGGCGCGGAAAAGATGGCCTGCTGGCAGCGCTTCTCCCGGGCGCTCGGCCCCCTGGGGGTGGGGGTGGACCTGGTGGTGGCCGGCGCCGCCGATGCCGCGCGGCTGAGCGGCTCCCGCTGGCATGTGTTCGGGGATGTGGCCCGCGAGGGCCGGGTGCTGCATGTCGCCGGCTGAGGACGCGGCGCTGCTGCTGGCGATCGTGCGCCGCCATCTGCGCACGCTGCGCTTCGGGCTGGAAGAGGACTATCCAGAGGAGGACTGGGGCTTCACCGCCCAACAGGCAGCGGAGAAGCTGCTCAAGGCCTGGATTGTGCTGGCGAATCGGCGACCGCCGCGGCTGCACGATCTGATCGATCTGGCGGCCCTGGCGGAGCAGCCGCTGGATCCGCGACTGGCGGCGCTGCAGGTGTTCGCGGTGGAGGCGCGCTACGAGGAGGGGCCGTTCCCCCTGCCGGCTTTGCGGGCGGAGCTGCTGGCGCTGCTGGAGGCGGAGCTGGCGCGGTGTGAGCGGGAGGTGGAGGGGGCGGGTTGAGGACGCGGCAGACTCCCCCGGAACCCCAGGGCTGATGGAAGGTCTCAGCCCCTGTCCGTTTGCGGCTGTTGTAGCGCCATCGCCAGCAGCGCCGTGATGGCGTGCCTCCGGGGCTGCCGGCCGGCACGGATCCAGTGCCAGCTCTCGGGGCTCCAGCGGTCTCTCACCAGTTGCAGCAGGGCTTCTGGAGTGGTGCGCAGGCTGGTGCCGCACCGAGAGGTGCGCCTGGTGAACCCCTACAGATGGGAGACCTGGAAGGGTGTGCCGTCGCGGGTGCCGACTCACGCCTCCTTTCCCGGCTCCTGCAGGAGATGATGGCCAGGCTCAGGGCAGGGGAATAGAGCATCGCAAAGCAGAATCCGACGGACTCCGCCGTATTTGGATGCCTAGAGACTCGCTCAGTATGCTGTGATGATGCGCAGCAAAGCACTCTAATGAGAGGCAGCTTCTGCGGACCGCCGAAGCAGTGTCGGAAAGATACAGACAGCCATGTTCGCATGGCCCTTGGCCTGAACGTGTGAGGTCTGCTGCAGGAGCTTTCCCCTTTCTCGGAGGGCGAAGCGAGGCTAAAGCCGTAGGCACATCCATGTCAGCCACCCGGATGGTGAGGCGAAGTTCTGGCTAGAACCGACCATTGAACTCGCCC
>JBIPMZ010000349.1:0-2595 GCA_044376165.1 Cyanobium sp. | reverse complement strand
TGCCACCGGCACCATCACGGTCAGCGGCACGGCCAACGCGGGCACGCTCACGATTTCGGGCAACGGCCTGCGCTTGAACATCGGCACCCTTGGCGCCGGCCTGTTGACCGTGGCAGGCAACACCCAACTCAACGGCAACACGCTGGGCCTGCTGTCGGGTGGCACGGTCAGCTTCGGCGGTACGTTCACCAGTACTGGCCTGGTGGACGTGCAAGCCGGATCCCTGAACTTCGCTGAGGCGGCCAGCATGGGCACGCTGAGCCTGGGATCGCTCAGCACCCTCACCGGGGCCAGCAGCCTCACCGTGACCCAGGCCTTCAACCGCACCGTGGGCAGCGTGGTGGGGGGCGGGTTCAACGAGCTCAGCCTGACGCAAGCCACGGGCAACTTGCTTCCAAGGGCCTGGAACGTGAGCGGGCCGGTGACACTGCGCACGCTGAGCAACGCTGGCGTGCTGACCATCGATGCGCCCATTACGGCCACAGGCGCCATCACGGTTGACGCTGCCGGGCCGGTGCGGGTGACGAGCGGCGGCACGCTGAGCGTCTCAGGTGCGGGTACGCTCTCAGTGCTCGGGGTGGGGGTTGGCAATACCGCCTCGGCACTCAGCGCTGAGGGCGTGGTCATCGACGGGGGCCGCCTTTCGGCGCAGAGCGGCAGCCTGACCGTCACGGGCTATGGCGCAACAGGCAGGACCGTCGCAGGCACCTACTCCGGGGTTGGCCTGAGAAACGGCCCCGTCATCGAGACCACCACCGGTAACATCACCATCACCGGCGTCGGCGGCAGCAGCAACGTCACCAGCGGATCGCAAAACCGGGAGGTCGGGATCCGCTTGTCTGGCACCTCCACACACAAGATCAGCAGTCAAGGCGGAAACATCACCCTGACGGGCACAGGTGGCGCTGTGACGTCAAACAGCGGCACCATAACTGGAGATGCCAGGGGCATCCGGATCGAGACCGACGGGACCGTCCAAACCACGGGCGCCGGTTCCATCCTGCTGACGGGCATCGGCGGCTCCGTCGCCGGGCAACACGGAAGTGCGCAGACGGGAGGGGTACAGGCCCCGTCGGGCCTGTTTGCCACAGAGAACGGTGACATCACACTCAGTGGGAGTGGCGGCACCATCTCCGGCATCGTCGGCTCCGGCGGAGGCAGTCGGGGGCTGAGCTTGGGCGGCGGGTTGCAACCGCTGATCGTCCGAACTACGGGCTCGGGCGGCATCACGTTCAACGGCGCCGCGGGCTCATCGACCGCCACGGTGACAGGGACGGCGAGCCTCAATTACTCCCATCTAGGCATCCTGGCAACGGACATCACGGCGGAGGCGCTGGGCTCGGGTTCCGTGTCCGTCATCGGCAGCAAGGGCAGCAATGCGAACCCGCTGGACGCCGGCATCGGTCTACAGGCATTCGCCGCCCCAGGCCTGAAGATCACCACCAACACCGGCACCCAGAGCCTGGATGCGGTGGGTGACCTGGTGATGTTTGCAGGCCAAGCACAGCTGTTGTTGCGCTCAGGCGGTGCTCAGACGATCAGTGCCAGCGGCACGCTGGGCCTGTACGGGGGCGGCACGCTCTCGGGCAACAGCGCCACGGTGGAGACCACAAACGCAAGTGCACTTCAGAGCGTGTCGGCGCACCGCGTCGAGTTGCTCGGAGGCCCCGCGGGCACGAACAACTTTGCACTGCTCAAGAGCGCGGGTGCGCAGAACGTGACCGCCACGCAGTCCATGGACATCCGCGCCGGCACAGGCGGCGGCACCCTGGACGAGGGCAACTACGCGGGCATCCAGTCCGGTGGCAACCAGCAGCTGAACATCGGCGCGGGTGGCCTCTTCATCCAAGGAGGCGGCGGTGTCGGTGAGGAAACCGACAACGAGGCCTACATCGACGGCGCCATGTCGATGGCCGGCGCCTACCAGCGCATCTTCCTCACGGGTGGCGGAGGCATCACGCTGGTCGGTGGCAACTCGGCCAAGGTGGACGTAGGCGGGCTTGGCCATGGCAGCCGGGCAAGAATTCAGGCCGGCACCGGCACGGTCTCGCCGTCAGAGCAGTTGATCCAACTGAATGGGGGCACCGTGTCCTTGACAGGCGGATCAGCCGGAAGCCGAGCCTTCGCCCTCATCTTCGCGGAAGGAACGGCCAGCCAGACCATCCAGGGCGCCTCCACCATCAGCCTGACCGGCGGGGCAGGTGGTGGCACTTACAACACCAGTGCCAACGTGGACGAGGGCAACAGGGCCACCGTTACGAACAGCACAGGGGCCCAGTCGATCAACGCCGGCGTAATCAGCCTTACAGGTGGAGGCGGGGGGACACTGAACTACGCCTCCATCAGCAGCAGCGGTCCGCAGACCATCACCGGCACCTTGGCACTCAACTTGACAGGCGGCTCAGGCGGTGGTGGCACGCTCGACAACAACGGCACGATCATCAGAGTTGGTAACCGGGCGTACGTTTCCTCCAACGCAGGTCAGTCGCAAAGCGTGAGCGCAGGCAGTATCTCCGTCATGGGTGGCGGTGGCAGCCTGAGCAACAACTCAGCGTTCATCTCTCAGGACAGCACCACCGGCGCAGGCCAGCAAAC
>JBIPMZ010000065.1:0-9976 GCA_044376165.1 Cyanobium sp. | reverse complement strand
GTCCGGATCTGCTGCTGGTGCGCTCGCCGGTGGCGATCTCCCTCTCGCGCCTCGGCCTGCTGGCCCCGCTCCCCAGAGATCCGGCCATTACGAACGCCCTGGGCAGCGTCGATCCGGTGGAACTGGCGCGGGTTCGGGATCGGGGAGAGCTGGTGGGCCTGCCGGTGGCGACGGAGGTCACCCTGGCCTGCTACGACCGCCAGCGGGTTCCCTCCTCCCCCCGCACGGTGGACGACCTGCTGGCGCTGGCAGCCTCCGGCCAGCCCGTCGGCGTCTCGGCGGATCCGATCGGTCTGTGGTGGACCGCCGGCAGCCTGGGGGCCGCCGAGGCGATGGCCCTCCTGATCACCGACCGTCCGATCCCCCCAGGGCGGGATCGCCGCAAGGATCTGCGGGCGGTGCAGACCTGGTTGCGCTGGTTGCGCCAGGCCGCGTTGCAGAGCCGGGTGGACATCGCCAGCAGTTCCTCCGATCTGATCGAAGGGCTGAAGCGCGGGCGGCTGGCCTGGATTCCCTGCTACAGCCCGGAGCTGCTGCGCTTGCAGCAGAGCATGGGCTCGCGCTTGGGCGTCGCGCCCCTCCCGGCTGGTCCCGGCGGCGTGGCCAGCCCCTTCTCCTCCCTGCGGGTGTGGGCGTTCGGCACCGATTCCTCCCCCAACCAGCGGCGCCTGGCCCAGGATCTGGCCCTCTTCACCCTCAGCCCCAAGCCGCAGCGGGAGCTCACCCTCACCAGCCAGGCGGTCCTCCCCGTCAACCGCTACGTAATGGTGCCGGTGGCGGAATTCGGCCGGCTGGCGGCGATGGCCGCCGCCCAAAGGCAGTTCCGAACCCTCGCCAAGTTGATGGCCGCCCCCTTCTCCGCCGATCGGGTCCGCCGCCTCCTGCCGCCGCTGGAGCAGATCCTCTACGAGGTGATGCTGGGGGTGACCTCTCCGGAGGAGGGCGCACACCGGATTCTCGAGCTGCGGAGGCTGCCATGACCCCCCTGATCCAAGAGCCCCTGGCCTGGCTGGCCCTGCTCTCCCGCCCCCAGGTGCTGCTGCAGATCGGGCTGGTGGGGCTGGCGGTGGTGGTGGTGCTGCGGCTCCGCCAGCGCTGGCGAGCCCTGCGTCGCCTCCCCCCGGGGGTGCTGCAGCTGCCCCTGTTGCTGCTCGCCGGTGCCCTGCTGGCGCTGTTCGGCCTGCGCTGGGGCCTGGTGCTGCTCGCCGGGCAGATTCTGCTGGCGTGGCAGCTGCTGCGCTGGCTCGACAACCGGCTGCTGGCCCGCGTGCTGCCCGCCGATCAACTGCGGGTGCTGGTCGATCAGCTGCTCCGGCCGCTGTTTCTGGTGGCGGTGTTGTGGATTGCCCTCGATGCCTTCGGCAGCCTCCAGGCCCTCTCCGCCCAGCCGCTGGGGGTGTGGCTGGGCAGCCCGATCAAGCTCGGACGGCTGATCGAGGTGATCCTCTGGCTCTACTTCGTGGCGGTGGGCTCCGTGCTGCCGGCCATCTGGTTGAGCTGGCTGGTGCAGCGGGGTCTCGACATCAGCCAAGGGGGCCGTCGCGCCCTCTCCTTGGTGATTCGCTATCTCCTCGTGGCCTTGGCCGCCATCTGGGCGCTGGAGCGGCTCGGCATCAACCAAACCGGCTTGCTGGCCGTGGCGGGTGGCCTGTCGGTGGGCCTCGGCTTCGGTGTGAAGGAGGTGTTCTCCAACTTCATCTCCGGCCTGTGGTTGCTGTTTGAAGGTTCGGTGCGGCCCGGCGAGGTGTTGATGCACGACGGGGAGGCCTGCGAGGTGCGGCGGCTCGGCCTGCGGGCGGCCACCCTCTGGCGGGGCAGCGACAACGCCGAGCTGGTGGTCCCCAATCAAACCTTCTTCACCCAGACCACCACCACCTACACCCGCAGCGACCGGATGCGTCGCTGCCGCTTCGAGATCCAGGCCTGCGCCAGCTGGCCCCCCCGGGAGATCCTTTCCCTGCTGGTGAGCATCGCCAGCGCCCACCCCGATACCCTTTCGGAACCTCACCCGCAGGCGCGGCTGCTGGCGTTCGGGACGGACATGAACCACTACGGCCTCAGCTTCTCGATCGCCAACCCGCTCCACGCCTCGCGGGTCACCGCCGATGTGCTGCTCTCCGTCTGGCAGGCCTTCGCCAGCCGCGGCATTCTCGCCATTCCCTCGATCGCCGCCCCAGACGCCCCGCCGCCTCAACCCTCGGCCTGATCCCTGGCCGCCGCCACCAGGGACACCAGCAGGGCCAGAGCGCAGCCCAGCAGGTAGTCGACCCAGCGGCTGGGGACGTACCAGTCGGTGAGCACCCCGTAGCCGGCGAAGGTGACGCCGCTGGAGATCAGGGCGGTGCGCAGCGGGGCCCGCAACCCCAACACCTCCAGCAGCCCCACGGTTCCCCCCATCGCCAGACCCACCGCCACATCGTTGACGCCGAAGGTGTTGAACACCAGCCAGGGCATCAGCACCCCCAGGCTTACACCGCTCATCCGGTCGCGCACCCGCCCCCAGGTGGCCGCCAGGCTGTCGTTGAGCAGCAGCACCACGCCGAAGTAGAGGTATTTGGGGTTCACGGCCCCCAGCCCCATGCCGATGCTCAGGGCCAGGGCGGAGACGATCAGCTTGCGCCAAAAGAAGCGATCGGCGAAACGGGCCGCCAGGCTCCGCGGCGGCGAAGGCGGCTGCGAAGGCGGCGGCGGCGGCGGCGGCGGGGCGGAGCTCTCCGCGGCCCCGTCGCCGGGCCGCCGCAGCAGCGCCTGCAGCCCCGCCCCGAGGAGCATCCCCAGGATCACCGCCAGAAGCTCCCGCCAGGCCCCCAGCCAGGTGGCGTTGCTGTTCAGCAGCGGCAGCACGGCCACCACGGCGAGCAGATTGCGAGCCAGCCGCAGGGCATCGGGCAGGGCCTGGGCGAGCAGCTGGGCGCAGACTGTGACCACCGCGAACTGCCACACCGGCGGCGCCTCGATCAACGGACGCAGCGCTGTGCCGAGCCCCAGGCCCACCGCCACGATCAGCGGCAGCAGCACGAACACCGGCGGCGGACAGCGGCTGAAATCGGGCCGAACGATCACCGCCGCCACCACCACCCCGTAGGCGGCACCGCTGCCCAGGCCCAGCGAATGGCAGGCCGACCAGGTGAGGGCGGTGGCCAGGCCCACCGTCAGCGTCAACCGCAGCCCGCGCCCGGGGGCGGCGGGCGGCTCGGGGGCGGGCGTCAAGGCCGCGGCGCCAGGCTGCGCAGCAGGCCCACCCCCAGGCTGATCAGCAGCAGGGCCAGCCAAAACCAGAGGCGCGGCGGTTCGCTGCGGCTGCAGAGCAGCAGCAGCCCGAGGCTCACCCAGGGCCAGGGCGCCAGCCAGGGCGCCAACAACCGCGGCCGGCGGCCGGTGGAGCGGGGCCCGCTCATGCCCGCGCTCCGGCGATCCAGCGCCAGAAGGGCAGGGCATAGCTCAGGGGGGAGCGCCGCTCCACCTCCGCCTCCACCTCCGCCGGCGTGCGGCCGGGCAGGGGCCCCAGCGGGCCCTGCCCGCGGGTCCAGGCCAGACCGGAGGGGGTGGAGGCCGTCTCCAGGCGCACCACCCCCAGCACCAGGGGCGCCCCGGTGCGGCCCGGCAGCTGGGCGGTGAGGTCGCCGCCCTCGCCGAACGACTTCTGGCGGGCGCTGGCCATCAGGTTGGCCGCCTCCTCCTGGCTGCCCACCGCCACCGCCACCTCCGCCACATCCACGCTTTGCCGGGAGAGGCTCAGCAGCCGTCCCGGCACCAGACCCCAGCGCTGCTCCCCCCCCCCGAAGCTGTCGCGGCTGAGCAGCTGCGGGTTGAGGCGCACCTCCTCCCCCACCGCCAGCCGGGTGGCGTCAGCCGCCGTGAACAGCACCACCGCCAGCTTCCCCTCCCGCGCCGGCGGCAGGCCGATGCTGCCCAGCTTCTGCCCCGGTGCCACCGGCTGCCCCGGCAGCACCGCCAGGTCGAGCAGCCGGCCCTTTACCGGGCTGAACACCTCCTGGCTGAACTCCTCGCTCAGCAAGGCCGCCCGCTGGGCGTTCAGCTCCGCCGCCTGGGCCCGCAGCGCCGCCCGCTGGGCCCGCAGTTCCGCCTGGCGGGCATCCACCGCGGAGATGTCGGCCCGGTTGCGCAGCACCAGATCCTGCGCCCCCACCCACAGCGGGCTGTAGCGGGCGATCACCTCCTCCCGCCGCAACCCCTCCAGGGCCTCCAGCTGGCGGGTGACGGGTTGGTTGGTGGTCTCGATCTGGGTGCGACGGGTGGCGAGGGCTTGCCGTTGATCCTCCAGCGCCCGCCCCTGCTCCCCCAACACCTTCAGCTGCTGGGCGATGGCCGCCAGCCGCGCCGCCGTCACCTGGGGGCCGGCGACCGCCGGGCCTTCCCCCGGCGCGCTCTGGTCCACGCGGTTGAGGGTGAGCAATCGCTGACCGCGGCGCACCTCCTCCCCCACCTGCACCTCGATCGCCTGCACCTGGCCGGCGCTGCGGGCATAGAAGCCGCGCCGGGAATCGGGGGGGGAGAGCAGGCCCATGCCGCGCACCAGCACGGGGATGCTGGGGCGGTTCGCCCAGTGCAGGGTGAGCAGGGCCACCAGCAGCATGGGAACGGCTTGGTAGAGGCGCCAGAGGCTGCTGGCCGGCGGGAGGGTCATGGGGGAGGGATCCTGGGGCCGTGGGCCATCGCCTTGTGCGGATGGTACGGGAAAGTCCACGTAGGGTCGGGCGGCCCGCTGCCGCTTCCCGCGCCGCCTTGTCCGCGCCCGCTCCCCCCCGCCGCCATCGCCCGGCCCCCTGCGGCCTGCTCCCCTTCGGCCTGGCAGCCCTGCTGCTGGTGCCTGCGGCCGGCCGCGCCGAGTCGCTCTCCCTCTCCCAGGTGCTGGAGCAGGGGCTGGGGGCCTCCCCCCAGCTGGAGCGAGCCGACCGCCAGCTGGCGCGGGACGAGGCGCTGGTGGCCCTGAACCGTTCGCTGCTGCTGCCCCAGCTCGATCTGATCGGCCTGGGCAGCTACACCCAGGTGGGCACCTCCGTGGGGGTGCTCACCAACCTGCCCACCCTCGGCGACCTCAGCCTGTCGCTGCAGAACGACGGCTACGCCGTGCTCCGCAACAGCTTCGGCAACGCCGGGGTGCTGCTGGGGGCCGATCTGCTGCCCCTGCGCCAGTTCGCCCTGATCGGCGCCAGCCGCTCCCAGCGGCAGAGCAGTCGAGCGGCCCGGCAGGAGAGCGAGCGGCAGGTGCGCTTCGAGCTGGTGAGCACCTACCGCCAGCTCCAGCTCGCCCAGGCCCTGCTGCCCGTTTGGCAGGCGGCCCTGGCGGCCTCGACGGCGATCGAGAACGACGCCCGAGCCTTCCTGCGCCGGGGTCTGGCGGCCCGGATCGACTTATTGCGCGCCAGCAGCCTGCAGGCCGCCGACCGCCAGGGGCTGGCCCAGGCGGAGGCCCAGCTGGCGGGGACGCGGGAGCAGCTGGCCGCCCTGCTCGGCCGGCCGGCGGCCGCTCCGCTGGCGACCGCCGATCCGCTGCAGGAGCAACCGCTCTGGCCGGAGGATCTGCCCACCACCGTGGAACGGGCCACCAACGGCCGACCGCTGCTGGAGGCCCTGCGGGAACAGGAGAAAGCCCAACGCCTGCAGGCCCGCGCCGCCCGCGCCGCCCTCTATCCGAGCCTGAAGCTGGTGGCCGGGGCCGGTTACAGCGGCAACCAGCTCAGCGCCCCGGTGCTCCAGCAGGGCGGCGCGATCGAGGGGGGGGCCACCCCCCTGCCGCTGCCCAGCCTGGAGCAGAGCGGTTATGCGGCGGGTTCCTTCTACAACTGGGGCGTGGCCCTGCTGCTGCGCCAACCCCTCTGGGATGGGGGGCGGGCCGGGGCGGGGGCGCGGCTGGCGGACCGGGATGCGGATCTGCTCCGCGCCGACGAGGAGGTAGCCCGCCAGCGGATTCGCCGCGAGGTGAGCCGCGCCTGGAGCGAACTACAGGCCGCCCCGGCCGCGATCGCCGCCGCCCGGGAGGCGGTGGCCGCCGGCGAGCGGGCCGTGCGCGATGCCCGGCTGCGCTACCGGGCGATGGTGGAGCCGATCACCGAGGTGCTGCTGGTGGAGAGGGATCTGCAGGTGGCGCGCGCCGCCCTGCTCAACGCCCTCACGCGCCAGGCCCTCGATCGGGCCGTGCTGGAGCGGGAGACGGGCGGGCGGTGAGGCCGGGGCCGCCCGCGCGCCCGGGGGGCTTCAGCCCTCAGCGCTCTCCAGGCTGCGCAACACGCTGCGCGCCTCATCGCGGCGGAAGATCAACACGCTCAGCGGCGGCAGGCAGAGTTGGAGGGAGTTTTCGTAGCCGTGGATGGCCCAGGCTTCGGTGAATTTGCCGCCCAGATTGCCGAGGTTGCTGCCGCCGTAGCGACTGCTGTCGCTGTTGAACGCTTCGATGTAAAAGCCCTCCAACGGCACCCCAACCCGGTAGTTGGCATGGCTGGTGGGGGTGAAGTTGGCCACCACCACCAGCCAGTTACCGGTGGCGCTGCAGCGGCGCATGAAGCTGATCACCGAATGGCGATTGTCGTTGCAATCGATCCACTGGAAGCCGTATTGGTCGAAGTCGTCGCCGTAGAGCGCCGGCTCGGAGCGGTAGAAGGCGTTGAGGTCATCCATCAGGTGTTGCAAGCACTGATGGGGTTCGTACTGGAGCAGATCCCACTGCAGGTCGCCCCAGACATTCCATTCGGAACGCTGGCCAAACTCCATGCCCATGAAGATCGTCTTCTTGCCCGGATGGGTCCACATGTAGGTGAGAAGCGCACGAACGTTGGCAAACTTCTGCCAATCGTCGCCGGGCATCTTGTGAAGGAGGTGACTCTTGCCATGCACCACTTCGTCGTGACTGAGGGCGAGCATGAAGTTTTCGGTGAAGGCGTACCAGATCGAAAACGTCACATGGTTCTGGTGGAACTGGCGGAACCAGGGGTCGAGCTCGAAGTAATCGAGCATGTCGTGCATCCAGCCCATGTTCCACTTCAAATTGAAGCCCAGGCCGCCGATATCGGTGGGCTGGGTCACGAGCGGCCAGGTGGTGGATTCCTCCGCGATCGAGAGGGCGCCTGGGAAGTGCTGGAACAGCACGTGATTGGCCTGCTGCAGGAAGCGCACCGCTTCGGTATTCTCGCGGCCGCCGTGCTCGTTGGGCAGCCACTCACCATCCGGCCGTAGATAATCGCGATAGAGCATCGAGGCCACGGCGTCGACGCGGATGCCATCGATGTGGAACTCCTCAAACCAGTAGATGAGGTTGGCGACAAGGAAGTTGCGCACCTCGTTGCGGCTGTAATTGAAGATCAAGGTGCCCCATTCCTTGTGCTCACCGATGCGGGGATCAGCGTGCTCGTAGAGGTGCTGGCCATCGAAGAAAGCCAGGCCGTGGGCATCCTTGGGGAAGTGGCCGGGCACCCAGTCGAGGAGCACGCCGATCCCCTCCGCATGGCAGCGATCGACGAAGGCGCGGAATTCGTCCGGGCTGCCGTAGCGGCTGGTGGGCGCGTACCAGCCCGTCACCTGATAGCCCCAGGAGCCATCGAAGGGATGCTCCGAGATCGGCAGCAGCTCCAGGTGGGTGAAGCCGCGCGCCTTTACGTAAGGGATGAGCTTGTCGGCCAGCTCCGGGTAGGTGAGCAGCCGGGCGCCCGGCTTGAGGTCGGCGGCGGGCACCGGCTCCCGCAGCGTGCCGTCCGCCTCGCGGTAGGGCTCGGCGGCGGCGGCGTGGAGCCAGCTGCCCAGGTGCACCTCGTAGACGGAAATCGGCTGCTGCAGGGGATCGCGGTTGTCCCGCTCCTCCAGCCAGGCGGCATCGTTCCAGCGGTAGCGGCCCCGGGCCGCCACCACCGACCCGTTGGCGGGCCGCACCTCGTGGCGGAAGCCATAGGGATCGGCCTTGGGGTAGCAGTGGCCGTTCTGGGCCCGCACCTCGTATTTGTAGATCGTGCCCTCCGCCAGAGCGGGGATGAACAGCTCCCAGCAGCCGCCGAGGCGGGACTGCATCGGGTGGTGGCGGCCATCCCAGCCGTTGAAGTCGCCCAGCACCGAGACGCTGCGGGCATTGGGGGCCCAGAGGCAGAACTGCACCCCGGCCACGCCGTCCCGCTCCACCAGGTGGGCGCCCATCCGCTCCCAGATGTGGTGGTGGTTGCCCTCGGCGAACAGATGGCGGTCGAGCTCCCCCATCCACTCCTGGCGGAAAGCCCAGGGATCGTGCTGCTCGTGCACGAGGCCGCCGCGCTCCACCCGCACCCGGTAGGAGCCGCCGGGGTCGCCCTCCAGGGGGGCTTCAAACAGCCAGGGGTGGTGCGGGGTGTGCATCGCCAGGGCGCTCTCGCCCCGGAGCAGCTCCACCCGACTCGCCTCCGGCATCCACACCCGCACCACCCAGCCGCCGCCCTCCAGCGGCTGAGGACCCAGCACCGCAAAGGGGTGGTCGTGCCGGCATTCCGCCAGCCGTGTTGCGTCCTGAACCACCCAATCCAGGCTGGCGATGGTCATGGGTGTGGCGTCGGGCGATGCGGGGGGAGCTTACGTCCGCCCCGGCAGCGGCCGATCAGCGGACCGGGGTGGGCGCATTGGGTTCGGTCGGGAAGTCGACGCCGATGATCTGGTTTTGGTTGTCGAGGGTCACGAACAGGTTGTCGGTGAGGCGGTTGAACTCCGCCGTCACGATCACCAGCTTCATCTCCGGGGTGTTCTCGGCGCGGGCGACGCGGCGGATGCGCACAAAGTTGCCCGTGAGGCGCTGCAACCGCTGCCAGCGGGCCTGCAGCGCGGTTTGGGGGATCTCCTCCTGCATCGCCGGGCTGAGGAAGCTGCTCGCCGAGATGTAGTGCCCGCTCGAAAGGGCGGTGATGAAGTCGCGCACCACCGTCTCCGCCGGGGCATCGGAGGCATCGAAGTGGTACCCCGCCAGCTTGCCGTCGGCGTTGATCACCATCAGCAGCTGGCGGGGGCCGCGGCTGGTGCGCAGCACCGCCTCGATCATGCTGGAGTCGTAACCGGGCTGGACGCCGGTGATGGTCCAGCTCAGCAGCTGCGGCTGGGTGTTGATCGTGGCGGCAATCATCGACGGGCTGGTCACCCGCTGCAGCTCCGGCGCGAACTGGGCGAAGCGGGCGTTGGCATCCCGCCTCTGCAACACCTTCAGAATGCGCTCGGCGGCCTGACGGGCCTGCAGTTCGCTCAGGGCGCTCGACGTGGAGGAACCGCCGCCACCGTTCACCGCGGGGGCGGCGGCGGGGCTGCTGGCGGCGGGAGCGCCGGTGGGCAGGCCCCGGGGCTGCGCCAGTACCGCGGTTGACCCCGCCGCGGCCAGGGCGGCCAGGGTGGCGGCCAGCACGCGGGAAACGGGACCCGTGGGGCGGGAGCGCAGCATGAAAGGGGCGATCAAAGCCGGCTCAGTCTGCCCCAATCAGCGGCGTGAACCAGAGGCGGGCGCCCTCCAGCGCCAACTCCAGAGAAATCACCCGGTGCTCCGGCCCCGGCGGGCCCGGCGGCCGATCGGCCCGGCCGGGATGGACGGCGATCTGGGGCCAGGCCGCCCCCGCCAGGGACAGCCGCAGCCGCTCCCCCGCCGCCAGCGTGGCCCGCAGGGGTTGCAGCCGCAGCGGCGCGAGCTCGCCCTCGGCGCCGCCGGGTCTGGACTGGCGCCGCACGCCGGTGCTGAGCTGCCGCACCGCAGCGCCCTCGGCGCTCAGCACCGACAGCGCCGCGCAGAGATCGAAGCCGCCCGGCTCGGCCCGCACCCCGATCGCCAGCCGCGGCTCCCCCAACAGCTCCAGCGGCTCGGCCAGGGGGGCGGAGGTGAAACAGGCCACATCGGCGCGGCGGTCCTGCTCCGCCCGATCCACCACCCCCACCTCCGGCCCCAGGTGGCCGCCCCTCCCCGGCACGGGGCGCCAGGGATCGTGCACCAGCGACACCCGCCCCCCGCCGGCCCCGCCGCTCGGCCGGA
>JBIPMZ010000342.1:0-2603 GCA_044376165.1 Cyanobium sp. | reverse complement strand
CCGCTCCAGCAGCCCCTGCGCAGCCCCGATCTCGCCGATCGCCAGCGCGAAGTCGTACCAGCTGGCGGCGCCGGCATCGCTCCAGTGGTGCAGCCCCCTCGCGCCGCCTTGGATGACCGACCAGCAGGCCTTCGCCAACGTAGCGGTGGCGGTGGGACAGCCCACCTGGTCGGCGACCACGCCCAAAGCCTCCCCAGCCGCTGCTTTGCAGCTGTGAAGCCGCAGCATCGTGCGGCAGAAATTGTGGCCCACAGGTCCATAGACCCAGCTGGTGCGCAGGATGCAGTGTTGCTCGGCGGGCAGCGCCTTGAGCACCGCCGCCTCCCCCGCCGCTTTGCTCGCCCCATACACCCCAAGCGGCTGGAGGGGCTGATCGGGAGAGTAGGGAGTGCCCTGCTTGCCGTCGAACACAAAATCTGTACTCACCTGCAGCAGCCTCCCCCCGGTTTCCGCCAAAGCCGCGGCGAAGGCCCCGGGGGCCCCTGCATTGACCGCCTGGGCGAGAGCGGGTTCGCTTTCCGCGCGGTCGACGGCGGTATAAGCCCCGGCATTGAGCACCCAATCGGGACGATGGGAAAGAACAGCAGCGCGGCAGGCTGCGGCATCGGCCAAGTCGAGTTGGAGGCGACTGGTGGGGATGAGCTCCACCCCTGCCGGCGGGGTGGCCGCAAGCTCCTGGCCCAATTGTCCGGTTGCGCCGGTGAGCAAGATCTTGATCACGGGAACAGATCTCCGCGCTCCATCGCCTCCGCCAGGGGG
Source organism: Cyanobium sp. (assembly GCA_044376165.1). Classification (GTDB taxonomy): domain Bacteria; phylum Cyanobacteriota; class Cyanobacteriia; order PCC-6307; family Cyanobiaceae; genus Cyanobium. The sequence continues at coordinate 1,844 of JBIPMZ010000342.1, read as the reverse complement.
GGAGCGGAGGCATCCTTATCCGCCAAAAGCAGCGACGACCCCGCCAGATCCGCCAGCTGCCAATCGATCGCGATATCGGCATCATCCCAGCGCAGGGAGCGTTCGCAATCCCGATTCCAGAAGCCGCTCACTTTATAAAGAACATCAGCGGATTCGCTCAGGGTGAGGAAGCCATGGGCGAAGCCGACGGGCACCCAGAGCTGCTGGTGGTTGCTGCCGCTCAGCCGCGCCCCCACCCACTGGCCAAAGGAGGGGGAGCTGCGGCGGATGTCAACCGCCACATCAAAGATCTCGCCGGCTAGGCAACGCACCAGTTTCCCTTGCGGCTCCGGCTCCACCTGGTAGTGGAGACCTCGCAATACGCCCCGGCAGGAGCGCGACTGGTTGTCCTGGCAAAAGCGTGGTGCCTGCTCCGGTGAAAGGCCGAGAACGGCGGCGAAGCGGCGCTCATTCCACGCCTCCAGGAAGAAGCCCCGGTCGTCACCGATCACGTTCGGGCGAAGCAATAGGGGGCCTTCGATCGGGAAGCGCTCAACCTGCATGGCAAACCTCAAGGGAAGACTGCAGGACGCCGTGATCGCCCGGGGCTTCCGCGAGCAGCTGAAGAAGATAACTGCCGTAGCCGCTCTTGCGCAGGGGCTGGGCCAGCTGCTCCAGCTGCTCCGTATCGATCCAGCCCATGCGCCAGGCCACCTCCTCCGGGCAGCCCACCTTGAGACCCTGCCGATGCTCGAGGGTGCGGATGTAGCTGGCGGCTTCGTGCAACGAATCCGGGGTGCCGGTGTCCAGCCAAGCCATGCCCCGCCCCATCAATTCCACCCGCAGCTCACCCGCCTCAAGGTAGAGGCGGTTTAGATCGGTGATCTCCAACTCACCCCGGGCGGAGGGGGTAACTCTTTGCGCTTTTTCAACAACCGTTTCATCGTAAAAGTAGAGACCGGTGATCGCATAGCGGGAGCGGGGATTGCGGGGCTTCTCCTCGAGGCTCAGAACCTCGCCCGCGGCATTGAATTCAACAACGCCGTAACGCTCCGGATCCCGTACGGGATAAGCGAAAACCGTGGCACCGGCGCTGGAGAGATTGCTGGCCTGCAGCTGGGGGACAAGGTCGTGGCCATGAAATAAATTATCCCCTAGCACCAAGGCGCCAGGGTGGCCCGCCAGAAAGTCGGCACCAATCAAAAACGCCTGAGCAAGCCCGTCGGGGCTGGGTTGAACGGCATACTCAATCTTCATGCCCCAGCTGGAACCATCGCCCAGGAGCCGCCGAAAAGCTTCTTGATCACAGGGCGTCGTGATGACAAGAACTTCACGAATCCCCGCTAGCATTAATGTACTGAGTGGGTAGTAGATCATCGGTTTGTCATATACCGGCATCAACTGTTTGCTCACCGCCGTCGTAAGCGGTGCCAGGCGGGTTCCGCTGCCTCCGGCAAGAATAATGCCTCGTCGTTGGCTCATGGAGGCTCGGGAGCTGGCGCGGACGGTCACGCGGAATCTGAGGGCTTGAGATTAAGACTACATAACGCCCCGGGTCTGGCTCTGCTTCCTTTCCTTGCCCGGGATCGGGTGGCACAACTCACAGGCGCAACGGGCTGCCTTCGCGGCGCTGGGTCAGGAAGTCGGCGACGGTGCTCGCTAGACCGTCCGCCAACGGGATCTGGGCTTTCCAGCCGAGGGCCGCCAGGCGCCCCACATCCAGGAGCTTCCGGGGGGTACCGTCGGGCTTCGAAGCATCCCACTCGATCCGTCCTTCGTAGCCGACGGATTCCGCCACCATCCCGGCAAGCTCGCGGATGGTCACATCCGTGCCCGTACCCACGTTGACAAACTGGCAATCATCC
>JBIPMZ010000400.1:0-2607 GCA_044376165.1 Cyanobium sp. | reverse complement strand
AGCCTTGAACGGCGAGAATAGAGAGTCGACCCGTGGACGCGAAACCCTGATGGTAATATCAAGCATGAGGGCCTCTGCGTAACCGACCAGTTGATGGTGCCTGTCGATGGGAGAACGGCCCCGCTCAATGGCTCGCGACCACAGGATTATCCACGCCGCTGGGCTTCATCGCGAGTCCATTGCATCGGGTGGTTAGGCATCCTTGCTTGCGTGCTCAATAGCCTGCTCAAGCTCTCCGGCAAACAATTCGGAGTCGTCGTCGCCGGACCGCAATCTCTCGCGAGCAAGCGGCAGGAGATGCTCGACCGCGACACGCTGACGAAGCAGCGTAGCCAACTCCTCACGCGACAACTCTTGAAGCGGCTTGGTCCATGCGATGCGGCAACGCTTAATCACGCCACTGTCCCAATCCGGCTGAACCCAGTTGCCGAGTAGGTCTGCGAGTGATTTGTCGGCGATGCTCATAAGACGCCTAACGGCTGCCTTCAGCAGATCGCAGCCAATAGATTCTCAACTCCGCAGGACGTCATCGCGATTCTGCTGCAAGGCTTTGTTAGGCATGCTTTTCACGAGGACGCATCACGCCCGACATCTGCTCATGATCAGGCATCATAGCAATCGACACATTCCGAATTCGGGATGCCAACGGGTGTGCGTGCTGCAAGCGATCATCGGCTCACGTCTGGGTGCTCGGACCTGCTGAATGTTTGGCGACACCGTCATGGCCTGCGAGCGGTGTCTCCTTTGCCCGGCGGATGCGTGGATTATTCATGCCGAAAGTAGACGAGATGCTCCAGGTGTTGCATGTTGTTCAGGGGCCCACCTGGCTCGTGATTCGGTTCGACAACCGAGTACTCTTCATCGATAGTCGTTGGTTCGCTGTATTCGGCTATCACCTCGGTCGCAGCGCACGAGAGCTCGTCCCACTCTGCTTCCTTCGCGGCATCGGACTCGAAGATGCAGCGCCACTTGATCACATCGCCACGCTTCTCCACAGATACAGCGCGCAGGCCACGCGTAACAAAGCTCAGAAGGGCTCGTTGGGCAACCAACCGAATATCCGCTTCAGGACGGGGCATTGGGCTTCCTGGCTCTGGCTCTGGGCTTCCTGTTGCCTAACGGCCCCGATCAATGGCTCGCGGCCACAGGATTATCCACACCACTGGGCTTCATCGCGAGTCCATTGCATCGGGTGGTTAGGCCGCTCATCGTTTGAGGTGTGTGGTGTCATCGTGAAAGAAATACTTGGTGACGGTCATGCAGACAACCCACTTCCGAGTCGGCTGGTCATACTGCTCAATAATGATGCTGTCGTCAGCGAATCGTGTGCGTAGCTCAACCACACGTGTCGGCTGGATGAGCGCCCGATATACCCCCTGGCCATCAGTCTTCGGAGCGTAAATAGATAACTCGGAAGTCGCCATGCCCGACGTAAAACTGCGCGTGACGACATAGACCTCCTGGTCTCCCAGCTTGAAACTCTGAACAGACCCGCCGCCATACGATGAAGTCGCCGCCCACTGAGCAAGTGCGTCGGCAGAAGCAAACCCGTCCTTGGGATGCTCCGCACCCTCGCCGACTGTGAGTTGCCGGTCCGCGCCGAAAGCGAACTGCGCACTGATGAGGAGAACTGCGAGAAAGGAAAAGATGGTGTGCATGGTGTGCATGGTGTGCATGGTGTGCATGGTGTGCATGGTGTGCATGGTGTGCATGGTGTGCATGGTGTGCATGGTGTGCATGGTGTGCATGGTGTGCATGGTGTGAGGTGGTCGAGCGGCCTAACGCGAGCAATCAGCGGCTCGCGACCTTGGACTTTCCACACCGCCCGATTTTAGCGCGAGTCCGCTGCATTGCCTTGTTCGGCCTTCGCAAAGTGGCTACGGGGGTCGATCTTCTCCGCAAGCATCGCGCAATAGGTTTGTAGCAACACAGCAAAGATCCCCAGCAGCACGAAATACGTTGCGCGTCCAACATCACCCCGATTGAGCAACCGCAATGAGTAGACGGAGATAGCAACGCCGACCGCTACCCATCCCCAGAAGTTGAATCGGTTCACACCAAAGGCTTTGACAATGAACTTATCCATGTGAGCTCCAAATAATTTCGCACTTGGCCTAACGGCTGCATTGAGCAGGCCGCAACGAAAGGACGAACCATGACGCAAGACGACAACAGCGGCTCTGCTCCAATGCTTTGTTCTCCGCGGCTTGGAAAGGCCGCCAAGCAGTTGCACCGTGATCTGTTTGACGAGGTATTCAACGCCCTGGCTTCTATGAAGTACCGGAAGGACTCGCTTGAATCCCAATCCCAGAGGGTTGTCACGAACCTGCTCAGGCATTTTGTCTTTCACACGGAAAGCCTGTCGCAGCAGCAGGCCGAGCCAACGCAAAAGCCTTTGCCGGAACACGTTTGCGGGCTTCAGGGATACGACGGGATGCGTGATCCACCATGCCCTGCGTGCGAAGCGAGGTGCAAGTGATCTGTCGGAGAACATCCGCAATCAGCGGCTCGCGACCTTGGACTTTCCACACCGCCCGATTTTATCGCGAGTCCGCTGCATTGCTTCGTTAGCCCCTGCCCCCTAGTGCGGGAACATTTGGGCGATGT
>JBIPMZ010000341.1:0-2609 GCA_044376165.1 Cyanobium sp. | reverse complement strand
CCTTGGCCATGATGCCCACGAAACCGCTCCAAACATCGGCGACGAATTGAGCTTTGGCAGGTTCATTTTTTTTGAGCCGCAGATGCTCGCCCCAGAACCTTTCCAACCCATAGGCGCAGGCTGCCCTCATCTTGTAGGCCTGATTGAGGCTGTCTGGATCGAGTTTGCGTGCCTTCAGCACGATCTCGAGGGCGAGATGGTCTAAGTCGTAGGGATGCCAAGCCATCACTGCACCTCCTGCTGGGTGGGATTGACCAAGGTGACCTCACAGCGACCAAAGCCGACACTTTCCAGGCCGCCGAAATAGAGATCCCTGTGGTTTTGGTCCTCAAAGGGCTGCCACGCCACCGCCTCCTCGGGCTTGAGGGCGATGGGAAAGATGAGAAGGCTGCCTTCCGGCAAGGCTTCGACATTAAAAAACGCACCGCGATCCACCTTCTTCATCTTGTCTTCCAGCTTCACCCGGCTTTGGCGGTACAAGGCCATGTCGTGGATGAGCCCAATCGCTGCATCCTCCACCACCACCAACCGATCTGCGGGGATTTCTCCCCGGAGCTGTTCTGGGATCCAGGATTCCAGGCCTGCCCATGGCTTCACCTCCATGAAGCCGAGATTGAAAAAGAGTGTCACCCCATCTTCCCCAGCGCGGCCCTGGAGACCCTGGCTGCAGTGGTATGGCGCTGGTAGCGGATCCTTGCGTTTGGTGCCAGCGATTGCGGCATAACGCTTCAATAAGCGGGGGCAGCTGATCCAAACCACGGGTTGCCCCGGGCAATATACGGGCAGCCAAAGCAACGATGCATATTCAAACTTGACTCGAGCTTCGCTGATCTCGCTATTGCCAGCTTCGCTGCCATACCACCGGATGGTTTGTGACTGGTCGTCGCCCCCTTGGCGGCGCATCTCCGCCCGAAACCGCCCGCGGATCGAGCTGCCGGGGATGATGCCGGTTTGGGTGAAGGGATCGCGAAAGATGAGGTTGAGATTGCCTGTTTCCTCCCCGGCGGAGGCGCCCACGTGCAGGGGAGCCAGGGTGCGGATCAGGCCATAACGGCGTTCGTACATGTGAGGGGGGTTGTGGTACGCGGGGGCAAGGGCTGGAGTCAGGGTGCGGGGATCGGCAGGGAGAGGGCGGTGCCGAAGTGGCGGAAGAAAAACCCCTCCTTGGGAAACCAACTTTCGGGCCAGTCGAACCAAGGCGGCAAGGGATCGCCAGCCACCTGGTAACAGGTGCCCGGCGGCAGGGCCCAGCGTCCGCGGGAGAGGCGCCGTTTGCCAGTGGGGCCGGGGCCGAGGCGGTAGCGCCAGGGCCGCGGCCGTTCGGTGAGGATGCCGGGGGCGAGGCCGCCGCGCTGCCAAGGGAAGTGGCCGCGGGGCACGCTGGTGTCGATCGGTTCGCGAATCGAGAGCTTCGGGCCTCCCCACACGCCGGGGGTGATGAGGGCGAAGGGGGCTTGCAATGGGGCCTGCAGGAGGTGGAGCAGCAGGGGCGGAATGGGGTGGCACTCCAACAACGCCAGGTGCCCTTCGCCACCGAACCGCACCACGCCATCGGCAACTGGATGGCTGCTGAGGTAGGCGAGGCGAACACCGGGTGCGAGGGCGATTCCGTATTCCAAAAACAGGGCATTTTCCTTGGCGCTCACCCGTTCGTGCTCCTGCAGGCGCGGGTGGAGATGGGGGATGGCCTGCCAGGGATCGTCGTGGATGGGGATTCCCTCCGGCGGCACGGGAGCCTCGGGGCGGGGCCAGTCGGCGAGGCGAATCCAGCCGCCGCTGGGCTGTTTGGCTTCGGTGGATGGCGGATCCGGGTCGAGCCAGGCGCCTGGCTGATCGTCTGAGGCGGGTTGCCAGGCCAGCAGGCGCCGGCTGCGACGCTCGGAAGCGGTTGCTGGCGACACCGAGGTGTTGGCGGCCTCCTGCACCAGCACCATCGGCGCGGGCACCATCAACTCGCCATTCGGTTGCATCCAGAACGGCCCGGCGGTGAACAGCTCGAGATGGTGCTGCTCGCGAGGGCCGAGCTGGCTGGCCAGCACGCCCGAGAGGGCGGGGGCATCCGGCGGGAAGTGCTCCACCGCACGGCCTGTGAGCGATTCCGGCGAGAGCACACGGCCGCTGGAGCCGTGGAGCCAACCCAACGGTTCGAGCAGCACCAGGGTGGTGAAGGGAAGTCGGCTCATGCCGCCACCCCCACGGCCGTGGCTTCGCTGCGTTTCTCCAGCCCGGCCATCACCAAGCCCAGATCCAGCAACCACTGATCGAAGCGGCGGTGCTGCTCCGGTGCCTCCAGGCTGGGGACAAACGATCCCTCTCCTATGGCACCGGGTGGTGACCTCAGCGGCAGATCACAGCCCGGGAAGTAGGCCTCCCACAGACCCCGCGCCGTGCCCGGCAGGCTCTGGCGCTCCTGCAGCCAGACCAGATCTTCGGCGAGATGTCGCCAGGAGGCGGCGGCACCCTGGCGGCCCTCCCGGTCGCGATAGTGCTCGCGGATGGGCGACAACCAACGCCAGGGGCAGGACCATTCCAGGTGGTTGCCGCTGGCATAGAGCAGGCGCAAGGCAAAGCGATCACGGCCGCGGGCTTTGGCACTGGTTTCGGCATCG
>JBIPMZ010000339.1:0-2610 GCA_044376165.1 Cyanobium sp. | reverse complement strand
CCCCCACCCCGCCCCCGACCGGCGCCTGAGCCCGCGCCAGGCCCGTCAGCTGATGGATTCCGCCTACCTGGCCGCCGCCACCGCCCTTCTCTGGCTGGGCCTCTACTACCTGCCCGTCGGCGGCCCCCTGTTCCGCCTCGCCCTGCCGTTGCCCCTCGCCCTGCTTCAGCTCCGCCATGGCTGGCGATGCGCCGTGGAGGGACTGGTGGTCACCACCCTCCTGCTGGTGGCGCTGATGGGACCGATCCGCGGGCCGCTGGTGCTCTTCCCCTACGGCCTGCTGGCCCTGTGGCTGGGCTGGGGTTGGCGGCGTCGCTGCAGCTGGTGGCTCACCCTCTCCCTGGGGGGATTGATCGGCGCCGGCGGCTTCCTGGTGCGGCTGGCGGTGCTCTCGGTGCTCGTCAGTGAAAACCTGTGGGTGTTGATCACCAACGCGGCGGCCCGCTTCCTCGAGTGGCTGTTCTCCCTCGTGGGCCTGCTCCCCGGCCTTGAGGCGCTGCGCTCGCCGGTGTTCGATCTCTTCGCGGTGCAGGTGACCGCCCTTCTGCTCGTGCTGGTGCAGAACCTGATTGTGGTGCTCTGCCTGCATGCGGTGGCCTACTGGATCTTTCCGCGGCTGAAGGCACCGATCAGCGAGCCGCCGCCCCAGTTGCGCGCCCTGGTGGCGCTCGATCCGCTGTGAAGGGTCCGATCGGCCGGTTTTGCGGCGCGGCGGACGCGGCGGCGGCCTGGCAGCGCCGCTGTGGCGAGCGCTGGGCCGACACCGATGTGCTGCTGCTGCTCGCCGCCACCGAGACCGCCGCGGTGTCCGGCATCTCCGCCGCCGGCTCCACCCCGGAGTCGCGCCGCCGCACCGCCGCCGCCGACGCAGAGCTCCTCACCCTGGGGCCGGAGGCCTCCCGACCCCATGCCCTGCCCCCCCTGCCCGCGGGCGTCACCCCCGCCCTGATCAGCCGGGTGGTGGTGCAGGAGCTGGGATTGCAGCCGCTGGTGCTGGATCTGGGCTGTGAGATCGCCCCGGCGGTTCCCCATCTGCGCCTGCCCGCCCCGGCCGGCGACGGCCCCGCCCGCTGCCTGAGCGGCGGCCGGGCGATGGACCCCGCGCGGGTGGAGGCCCTGCTCAGCCGGGGCCGCGCCTGGGGGGCGCGCCGCGGGCCCCGGCCCGGCGCGCCGCTGCTGATCGCCGAATGCGTTCCGGGTGGCACCACCACCGCCCAGGCGGTGCTCACCGGGCTGGGCTTCGCGGTGGCGGGTCTGGTGAGCGGCAGCCTGCACCGCCCCGCCCATGGCCTCAAGGCGGAATTGGTGGCCCGGGGCCTGCGCGCCGCGGGGCTGCCGGCGACCGCCCCCGCAGCCGATCCCTCCCGCGAGGCCGCCCGGGCGCGACGGGTGCTGGCGGCCCTGGGGGATCCGATGCAGCCCCTGGCGGCGGGCCTGGTGCTGGGGGCGGTGGCGGCGGACCGGCCGGTGCTGCTGGCCGGCGGCAGCCAGATGGCGGCGGTCCTGGCGTTGGCGTTGGCGTTGGCGCCCCGGGAGCTGCGCCCCCGCCTGGCGGCCGCGGTGGCGGTGGCCACCACCGCCTGGGTGGCCTCCGAGCCGGAGAGCGATCTGCCGTTGCTGCTGCGGCGGGTGGGGGAGCGCTGGGGGCTGGAGCCCCTGGGCTTCGCCGCCGCGCTGCGCTTCCGTGGGGAGCTGCACCCTGCCCTGGCGGACTACGAGCGGGGCTATGTCAAGGAGGGGGTGGGCGCGGGCGGGCTGGCCCTGCTTTGGGAGCTGAGCGGCCGTCGCTCCGCCGACCTGGCCCGCCTCTGCGATGCCGCCTGCCAGCGCCTCCTGCCCCGTCCGGCTCCCCGCCTGCGCCGCCGCCAGCTGCTGGGGGCCGGGGCTCTGGCGGGGGTGGGTCTGCTGAGCGGCTGCGGGGCTCCCCGTCCCCTGCTGCTGGCAAGCCGCGGCGATCTGCCGCAGGCCTGGAGTGAGGAGCTGCCCAAGCCCTGGCGGGTGGAGCTGCGGGACGATCCGGCCGCAGTGGTGGCGGCATTGGCCTCCGGGACGGCGCGCCCGGCTGGGATGGTGCGCCGGGCGGGTACGGCCCCGGCGCTGCTTCAGCTCAGCGACGGCTGGGCCAGCACCCTCGACCCCGCCGGGCTGCAGCCGATCGGCAGCGAGGCCCTCCTGGCCCGGTTGACGGCCCAGGCCCGGGCGGTGAGCCGCCTGTTCGCCCGCGGCCCCGGGGCTGGCGAGGCGCCGCCCCTCGCCTATCCCTTCTCCCTCTCCCCTTGGGTGCTGCTGCTGCGGGAGCGCCCGGATCTGGCGCGCCGCGCCGCCGAGGGCTGGGACCTGCTGTTGGATCCGAGCCTGCGGGGCCAGCTGGTGCTCCCCTCCTCCCCGCGGGTGGCGATCGCCTTGGTGAACGGGGATGCGGATCGCCTGCGCCGCCTGCGCGCCCAAGCCCTGGCCTACAACGAGCGCGATGGCCTCAACCTGCTCCTGGCGGGCGAAGCCCAGGCGCTGGTGCTGCCCCGCCGCCGGGTGGTGCCGCTGCTGCAGCGGGATCCGCGCCTCCAGGCGGTGCTGCCGGAGAGCGGCGCGCCTCTCACCTGGAACCTGCTC
>JBIPMZ010000340.1:0-2610 GCA_044376165.1 Cyanobium sp. | reverse complement strand
CGCTCAGCGCCAGCCCGGAACGCGAGAGGGGCTGGGGCGCGGGCAGATCCACCGTGCCGAGGACCTCCCGTCCCCAGAGGCGGGCCATCACATCGGCGGCGGCCTGGTCGGCCTGGTGCTCCAGGCCCGCTCCCTGGGCCTGGAGGCCAGCGGCCGAGCCGCCGCGTTGCTGCAGCACATGGGCCAGCTCATGGGCCAGCAAGGCATCGCCCCTGGCGGTGCCGGGGGCATATTGCTGGTCGCCGAACACCACATCGCTGCCATAGGTGAAGGCGCGGGCGCCGAGGGAGCGGCTGAGCCGGGCGGCTTCCCTGCCGTGATGGAGCCGCACCTCCGGGAAGGAGTCTGCGAAGGCGCTCTCGAGCCGGCCCCGCTGGGCTCCGGCCAAGGGTTCCCCAGCGCCGAGGGCCGGCGGAGCCGCGGTTGCCGCCACGGCGCTGCCGCCAACCCCGGGCTCTGCGCCGGCCAACGGTTTGCGCAGCGGCAGAGCGGGATCTGATCGGGCGGGTTCGGCCCCTGTGGGCTCAACAGCGGCATCCTGCCCGTCCTGAAGCAAGGCGCGCAGATGGGCCCGGATCGCCAGCAGGTAGCCCTCGGCATCGCCCGGCACCACCGCCGGATAGCGCTCCCGCAACAGGCTCTGGAGCCCATCGGCACCGCGGCTGGCCGCACCCTCCAGCAACCCGCGCAGCCTTGGGCGACCCAGCAGCGACCACTGCAGACTGCCGAGGGCCTCGGCTCCCTCCTGCTCCGCCACCTCCTCCACCGCCTGCAGGAAGGGTTCCAAGGCAAAGGGGGCTGACCCCGCAGGCGTTGCTTCCAGCTCCTTGCGGCGCGGCTCCAGCGGGCCAGGGTCGAGGGGCTGACGCGGCGGAGCGGGGCGCCGCAGGGGGAGGAGCACCATCGCCGCGACGGCGTAGAGATCAGATTCTGACTCCATCTGGTCTCTTCCAGACGCTCCAGGTTTCACGCCAGAAACAGGCCAAGCCCATGGTCCTGGCTGCAGGCCATCGGCCGCATCCAACAGCGCGGCATTGCGGCAACGATCCGCCACCGCGGCGCTGAGCCCACCGCGACCCGCATGAACCGGCAGGCTGGTCCTGACAGCGTGATCCGTGGCTCCGGCGGCCCGACGCAAGCGAAGCGCCAGCCCCTGCTCAATCAGCCGGGTGAGACTGAGCCGCTCGCGGACCGCGAGGGCCTTGGCTTCCGCCAGTAGATCGTCATCGAGATCCAGCGTGGTGCGCAGCGAGCGGGGCCATGCAGTAATCGGAACAGGGCTGACTGGCGGAGTCCTGACCTCACCCAGCCCAGTGCACCATTTCGCCACAGGCCAGCAGGCCAAGCCGAGTGCTCGTGGCGAACGGACGCCCTAGATTTCATTCAGCAAGCAGGCCCAGCCCCATGGCCCTGGCGCCCTCACCCGCCACCAACCAACCAACGGAGCTGGAGCCCGCGCCACTGCTTCTGCCCCTGGATCTGCGGCTGACGCCGGAACAGTTCGAGCGGGTGTGCCAGGCCAATCCCGAGGCGGTGCTGGAGCTGGCGGCCGATGGAGCCGTGATCGCCATGTCGCCAACGGGAGGAGAGACGGGCAGCCGCAACAGCCGCCTGCTGATCCAGCTCGGCATCGCCCTCTCACGAGGCAAGCGGAGCCTGCGGATCTTTGACAGCTCCACAGGCTTCCGCCTGCCGGATGGCTCCGTGCTCAGCCCCGATGCCGCCCTTGTGCTGGAAGAGCGTTGGCAGGCCCTCACCCCCCAGCAGCGCCGCGGCTTCCCGCCCCTCTGCCCCGATCTGGTGATCGAGCTCGTCAGCCCCAGCGATGAGGGTCCCCGCGGGGTCACCGCCCTGCGCCGCAAGATGGCTCAATACCAAGCCAATGGCGCCCGGCTGGGTTGGCTGCTGCTGCCTGCGGAGCGGGCGGTGGAGATCTGGCGGGGCGGTGAGCAGGGAATCGCCGAGCGGCTGGAGAATGCCAGCCGGCTCGATGGCGGCGAGCTGGCGGAGGGGCTGGCGCTGGAGTTGGAGGAGATCTGGGCGGTGTGAGGTGGAGTATCTCGGGGCGCGAATGGGCACGCGCAGGGCCTCGCTGCCCTGGCGCCACTGGGTGGTGAGCGGCACCACCAGGGCTGTGGCGAGGCCCGCCTGGGTGACCGGCGCAAGAGCAGGACCTCCAAGGCCTCGCGGATCAACTGGGAGCGGGGCTGACCGCTGAGGCTGGCTTCCTGGCTCAGCTTGCGCTCCAGATCGTCCGAAAGCCGGAGACTGAGGGCACCCAGGGCCGACGTCCTGGTTGCGTTCTGTGATACGGATTGTAGTGCGCACGTGAGTGCTGGCGCCCCCACCACTCCAAGCCCCGGGTAAAGAGACGCCCCTAGATTTCATTCAGCAAGCAGGCCCAGCCCATGGCCGTGGCGCCCTCCCCCTCCACAGCCCAGCCAGCCGAGCAGGAGCCCGCGCCGCTCCTGCTGCCTTGGGATCTGCGGCTGACGCCGGAACAGTTCGAGCGGGTGTGCCAGGCCAATCCCGAGGCGGTGCTGGAGCTGGCGGCCGATGGAGCGTTGATCGCCATGACGCCAACGGGAGGAGAAACCAGCAGCCGCAACA
>JBIPMZ010000338.1:0-2613 GCA_044376165.1 Cyanobium sp. | reverse complement strand
CGAAGTCTTCCAGCCAGATTTCGAGTTTGGCGGCACTGGTGATCTTCTCGAAGGTCTTGAGGTGCTTGCTGATCACCTCCCGCACCCCATCGATCGGCTCAGGAATGGAGATTGCCGAGATCAGCTCGGGGAAGTAGGCATTGCTGGCGGATCGCACCAGCAGACGATTGACGTAGCTGCCGCGCTTGCCCTTGCCGTTGTTGCAGGTTTCCTTGCCGAAAGGGCCAAGCCAGGGCCGATGCCCCTGGCAGTAACCCAGCGCTGGCCGCTCGTCCTCGTCGTCTTTAAGTTTCTGCTTGGCCTCCGAGAGCTGCCGACGGTTCCACTTCTTCATGCAGGCAGGGTTGGAGCAGCGCACAAAGATCTCGGTGAAGTCATTGCCAGCACCGGCTTCATCCAGCCAGAGGGTGGCCCGGCAGGTGGTCTTGCCGTGGTGTACGAATTCACGCCAGTCGATATCGCTGAGATGGCCATTGGGGCAGGTTTGCACAAAGCGCACCGGTACGACGCGATGGGCCTTGCGATCCGCATCGATGTATTTGCGTTTGTCGAGGCGGGCGCCCTCCACCAGAGGCCGGCTGCGGTAGGTCTTGCCATCAAACTCCATGGTTTGATCCAGCTGGGCTACAAACCAGTTGGGGAACTCGGGGCTGCGGATGCCGCCCGGGCGGCTCTGGCCGCCGGGGCCCACATCGTGAATGGGCGGTTTGCGCAGGCGCAAGGAGCCTACCTTGAGGCTCTGGCGAAGTTTGGCGATCAGCCGCGGTTCATCGATCTCCTCGGGAGGCTGATCCGGGCCATACATCCAGAGGTTGAGGCCGCCGATCACCACCGAACAATCGGGCAGATCCACCATGGCGCCCGGGCCGTAGGTGGTGATCAGCTGGCTATGGCGCACTTCCCCTTGGGGCCGCAGGGACGGTTGACGAGCCATCAGGTCATCCCCTCCTCGCGATCGGGGCGTTGGCGGATCAGGGCCGCGGTGGGTTCCACATCGCGCAGGCTCCAGTTGGCCAGAAACTCCTGCTCCATCGCCTTCAGCTCCTTGAGATCGGTGTCGAGCGGGGTGTGGAGCAGGGGCGCCACTTCACCCGCTTCACGGCCGTACTGAAGCAGGCCGTCCTTGTCACGGGCGATGCGGATCCATTTATCGAGCAGGTTCATCACCCGCTGGCGGACTTCCGCCTCGGTGTGTTCGCTGAGTGCCTGGCTCGGAGCGGAACGGCGGGCCCGATCCGCCAGCCGGCCAGCCACCTCCGCCTGCACGGCATCGATCGCCTCCGCGTTGCCGGCATCTTTGGCCCAGGTGAGCGCCGGGCTGAGGTGACGGGCGAGCGCCACGGTGATGGCCGGCAGCCCCCGCTGCAGGGCTCTGGACGACCAGGGTGTGACGCTGGTGGCCTCCACCTCGCGATAGAAGACCGAGTGCCAGAAGCGGAAGCGCTCGTAGTGGGAGCGGTCGCGCGGACGGTTGGGGTTGAGCAGCACCACCACCAGGCCAGGGCGCTGGTCGTCGCGGCCGACGCGGCTGCTGGCCTGGATGTATTCGGCCGTGGTTTTGGGCTGGCCCAGCATCACCATCAGGCCGAGCCGGCTGATGTCGAGACCCACCGAGATCATGTTGGTGGCCAGAGCCGTATCGACCCGTTGCTTGTCGTTGTCGAAGCTGAGCTCGAGGCGGGCCTTGGTGGTGCTCACTTCTGAGGTGGGCACCCGCGAGGTGAGCTCCAGGGGTTCGTTGGCGATCTTGCGGCGGGCGTAGCGCGCGCTGGTTTCGTTGAGACGACGGCGCTGGTCGTAGGTGGTGAGCAGGGAGGTGACTTCTTCTTCCAGCAGGCGGCGGGTGATGCCGAGCTCCTTGATGGTGTTGAAGTAGCCCAGGAAGGTCATGTAGGGGTCAACAGGGTTGGGCCCCTTGGCTTCACCTCGCTTCTCGCGGGCCTTGCGTTCCTTTTCGGCCTGGGCGTAGAGCTTCTGGGCGGTGCTCATCAGGGCCAGGCCCACCCGCAGCAGCAGCGCCTTGATGTTGCGCCCCGGAGCCGACACACCGAGATAGATCCGCCCTTCCGCTTCTGAAACCGGGGCGGTGTAGGAGAAGAAGGAATCACGCCGATCGGGGCCCGGGGCGGGGAAGACGGCTGGGGCGCTGCTGCGACCAAACAAAGCCTGCATCTGCTGGCTGGCCCGGCGCACGGTGGCGGTGGAGGCCACGATCTTGGGCCGCACGATCTGCACTCCGTTGGCTGTCTCCACCTGGCGAGCGCAGAGTTCATCGATCACGGCCTCATAGAGGCCGCCCATCGATCCCAGCGGCCCGGAGATGAGGTGGAGTTCGTCCTGGATGATCAGATCGGGGGGCTCCAGCCCCTGGGGCAGCAGCCCTCCAGCCTGATCACTGCCATCGCTGGGTCCAAAGAAGCCCTTGCCAGGCTGGGCATGGGTGACGCGGCCGAACAGCTTGCCGGTAGCTCCCACCCAGGGCAGGGCAGCGAACTTGTCGACCGTGGCGATCACGAAGGCCGGCAGCCGTTGATAGAGCATCTCGTCGACGGCCACCAGCGGCAGGGTGCTGTCGCCGGAGAAGCGGCACTGGCGGTTGCGGCAGCAGACCCT
>JBIPMZ010000337.1:0-2614 GCA_044376165.1 Cyanobium sp. | reverse complement strand
CGCCGGTTTTGACGCCGGCCAGAGCCACACCCGCTGCCGGCTCGCCCCCGCCGCCGGTGGACCCGCCCTGGTGGAGGGGGAGGGTCCCGGCGTGTCCCACCTCGCGGCGCCGCACGGCCCGGAGCGCTTCGCCGCCGCCCTGCGGGAAAGCCTGATCCGCGCCCGCGCCCACCTCCACGACCGCCGCGATCCCGCCGGCGCCGCCCCTCTGGCGGCAGCGGTGGTGGGGGCTAGCGGCATCGAGCAGGGCAGCCCGCCCCAGGCCGAGGGCCACCGGATCGCCGCCGCCTGCCTCGGACTGCCGCCGGAGCGGGTGCGGGTCACCGGCGACGAGCGCACCGGCCTGCGGGGCGCCTTCCCCGAGGGCCCGGGCATCCTGGTGATCAGCGGCACCGGCACCATCGCCCTCGGCCATGACGGCCGCGGCCGCGAACACCGCTGCGCCGGCTGGGGCTGGCTGCTGGATGGCGCCGGCTCCGCCCTGGACATCGGCCGCGACGGCCTGGCCCTCAGCCTGCGCATGGCCGATGGCCGCCAGCCGCCCACCGCCCTGCGGGAGGCCCTCTGGCGCGGCCTCGACCTCGATCCCGCCGACCCCCTCGCCCCCCAGGGGATCAAGGCGAAGGTGGTGGCCCCCGGTTTCGCTCCGGCCGGCTTCGCCCGCCTGGCGCCGGTGGTCCACCGCCTGGCGGCCGCGGGGGACCCGCAGGCCGCCGCCATCCTGCGCCGCCACGGCGACGCCCTCGCGGAGATGGTGGCGGCGGTGGCGTGCGCCCTGGCGCTCCCGGATCCGCCGGTCTGCGGGCTCGGCGGGGCGCTCACCCACCTGGAGGGCCTGCGGGCGGCGTTTCAGCAGAGCCTGGCGGAACGGCTGCCCGCCGCCCGGCTTGCCCCCCCCGCCGGCGACGCCTGCGACGGTGCCCTCGCCCTGGCCGCGGAGCTCAGGCGGAAGGATTGAGGCACCGCTCGGCCTCCGCCGCCAGCTCGGCGCACCAGCGCTCCACCTGCTCCGGCTCCGCCGCCTCCACCATCACCCGCAGCAGCGGCTCGGTGCCGCTCGCCCGCACCAGCACCCGCCCCTGGCCAGCCATCGCCCGCTCCGCCCGCTCCACCGCCTCCCGCAGCGGCTCGCAGCGCTGCCAGCCGGTGCGCCGCTCCCGGTCCGGCACCGTCACATTCACCAGCTTCTGGGGGTAAGGGGTGAAGCTGCTGTCCATCCAGTCGGCGAGGCTCTGACCCCGGCCGTGCACCAGGGTCGCCACCTGCAGGGCGGTGAGCAGCCCGTCGCCCGCCATGCCGTGCCGGGCCGAGAGGATGTGGCCCGACTGCTCGCCCCCCAGCGTCGCCCCCAGCGCCTCCATCGCGGCATATACAAACTGATCCCCCACGTCGGTGCGCTCCAGCACGCCGCCCGCCGCCTGCCAGGCCCGCTCGAAGCCCAGGTTGGACATCACCGTGGCGACGAGACGGGCGTCGGGCAGCTCCCCGGCGCTCCGCAGCGACGACCCCCAGAGGTAGAGGATCTGATCGCCGTCCACCACCCGGCCGCGGCCGTCCACCGCCAGCATCCGGTCGGCGTCGCCATCGAAGGCGAAGCCCATCGCCGCACCCCGCTCCAGCACCGCCTGCCGCAGCGGCTCCAGGTGGGTGCTGCCGCAGCCCTGGTTGATGCGGCGGCCGTCCGGCTCACCATGCAGCACCGTCACGTCGGCGCCGAGGGCGCGGAACACCGCCTCCCCGCAGGCGGTGGCCGACCCCCAGCAGAGGTCGAGCACAATCGGCACCCCGTCGAGCCGCTCCCCCTTCACGCTCTCCAGCAGCGCGTTTCGGTAGCCCGCCAGCAGATCGTCCCGCAGGGCGACGGTGCCCTGACCGGAGAAGGCGGCGGCACCCGCGGGGTCGGCGCCGCGCAGGCCCGCCTCGATCGCCTCCTGCTCGGCGCGGCTCAACTTGGCGCCGGAGGCCCCGAACCCCTTGATGCCGTTGTCGTGGGGGGGATTGTGGCTGGCGGAGACCATCAGCCCGCCGGCGGCTCCCTCCCGCCGGATCGTGCCCGGCACCGCCGGCGTGGGGCACAGCCCGAGCTGCCACACCTGCCGGCCCGCGGCGGTGAGGCCGGCGGTGAGGGCGGCCACCAGCATCGGTCCGCTGCGGCGGGAATCGGTGCCGATCACCACCGGCCCCTCCGGCGGCAGCACCCGTCCCGACCAGTAGCCCACCTGCAGCGCCAGGGCCGGGGTGATCAGGCTGCCCACCCGGCCGCGGATGCCGTCGGTGCCAAACCCGATGGCCTCCCCCAGCGGGGGGCCGAGGGGAGCGCGCTCCGACGCGGCGGAGGAAGGGGCCGAATTCACCATCGCGCCACCAGCACGGGCGCGTCAGGTTACGCGGGCTCTCTCCATCCGCTCCAGCGCCGCGGCCACCACAGCCAGCGCAGCAGCTCGACCACCGCCCAGAAGAGCAGCGATCCCACCACCCAGCCCGGCAGCCACTGGAAGGGGGGCCAGGGGCGCAGCAGCAGCACCAGCCCGGCCGCCGCCAGCAGACGCAGCGCCCGCCGTCGCTGCGGGGCCCCCGGCAGGTGGGTGAGCAGGGGCGAGAGGGGCGGCAGCCG
>JBIPMZ010000336.1:0-2615 GCA_044376165.1 Cyanobium sp. | reverse complement strand
CCCCACTGCCAGCAGCACCAGCCGCCGGTCTTCGCCCTGGTCGTAGGCAGCCAGGCAGACCAGATTGCCCACTTTTTCGATCCACAGCCAGCGCAGCTGGGTCAGGGCGATGCCGCTCGCTTCCAGAGTCTCCAAGCCGCGGGCCACCATCGCCGCATTCAGGTGGCAGGCCTGGCCGGTGTTGAGCTGCACGCTGGGCAGGCCCGCGTCCTGCAGGCGGCGGGCATCGAGATCGGTGGCCAGATCTCCCACCAGGGCGGCCATGGCCCCCTGGGCTTGCCCGTCGCGGGCGAGACGCTCGAGCAGCGCGGTTTTCCCGGACCGCCGTGATGACGCCTTTCGGGAGAAGAGCGTCCGCAGAAGCAAGACCACACTGCTGCCGCCCTTGGATCGCAATAATCCAGAGCCCAGCACCCATGCCAGGGAGGGACTGGAAATGGGGTTAGAGTCAGCGCTGACTGGAACTGATTGAAGCGCACATGCTCTCACGCATCGTCAACCATTTGAAGTTTCGCGCCGCCAACCTGCAACGACAACTCAGGAACTATCACCAAAATCACCTAACGCGCGATCGCATACTCGACTTTGGACAGTTCCAGCTGGTCGTTCCCAATCGTGATTTGGGCGGTATCCAGCACGAAACGATGTATTGGTCAGCGCTCAGCAACTCCCTTGAGCGCGAGCTGATCGAGTTGCAGCAGCCTGATCTGTTTCTAGATATTGGAGCGAACTACGGATTCTCAGCCGCGTTGTTTGCATCGATACGACCTGATTGTCACATCACCTCGATCGAGCCGAATCCTTCATTAATTACTTATCTTAGGCAAAATCTCGCAGCCTCGGGCTGTCGCAGCTACGATGTAATTCCTGCGATCTGTGCCGACAAGATGGACCGGCAAGATTTCAGCATCCATCCCACTTACAGCCAGGACAGCCGGGTCGAAGGACTGGCAGGCTGGCAGCGGGTCACGCTGCCGACAGTCACGGTAACTAACGTGTTGCGAAATCAGCCATCACCCGTCCTGATCAAGATCGACACACAGGGGTTTGAACGGCAAGTGTTTGCAGGTGCACACGAATTTCTGCAGGCGTCGCGGGAGTGGGTGATCAAAACAGAGTTCGGACCGTCCTGGTTGCGTTGGCAAGGAACAGATCCAGAAGCATTTCTTGCCAGCCTGATCAGCGACTTCTGCGTCTACGAACTGCCCGAGCGCCCGGCATTCAAAGGCCAGCGGCTGGCCGACCTTTGGATGAACCCTCTGCGTGTTGAGGATGTCCCCGGCTTCACGGCCTATATCGCCAACCTGGCCAAGGCGGAGCGGGGATACTGTGATTTGCTGGTCTTGCCAAGGCATTCCCGACTTCTGGCAGCGGGGCCTGACCAGGCGGCCTGAATCAGCGGGCAAGCTCCGGCTTCAAGCCTCGCACCTCACTCCACCTCCAGCGCCACGAGCCGCAGATCCCGGCCGCAGAGCAGCTGCCGGCTGAGGCTGCCGCAGCGGGGGCAGTCGCAGCGGCCATGTCGCGCCGGGAAAGGCTGGCCACATGGTTCGCAATGGCAGAGGGCGGCTTCGGTTTCGATCTGCAGCTCGGCCCCCGCGGCGATCGTGCCCTGCATCACCAGCGGGAAGGCAAAGCGGAGGGCCTCCAGCTCCACCCCCGCCAGCTCTCCCACCCGCAGGCGGATCACCACGATGCGTTCAGCGGCCTCGGCCGCCGCCGCCGCCAGCGACTGGCGGCGCACCTCCTCCATCAGGCTCAGTTCATGCACGGCCGGTGATCGTCGCGGCGCTGCGGCGCTGGATCCACTGCAGCAGCAGCCGCTCCGCCCTGGGCAGCAGGTGGGTCATCGCTGGCGAGAAGCCCTCACCATGGGCCCAGACGAAGCCCGGCACCAGCAGCTTCCAGGCCGGCGGCCGGCGGCCCAGCAGCAGCTCGGTGATCTCCAGGAGCCGCTCCGGTGGCAGTTGGTGGCTGAAGGCGGCCAGCGGCTCTCCGGCGCCAGCCACCGCCAGGCCGGCTGGCTCCAGGCGGCGCAGCAGCGGGCCGGCCAGCGACGCGTTCAGCGGCGGTCTGCCGCCCGCCGTTAATGCGGCGGACCCACCGGCCTGCGCCCCGCCTGCAGAGGCCCCAGGACGCGGCCCGCAGTCCTCGCAGCCGGCGGTTGACGCCAGCCCGCTGCTGTCGGGCGGCTGCCAGGCATCGATGAACAGCACCCCTGCCGCGGCCGCCAGGTCCGCTGCTAGATCGGGGGTGAGCTGCTGCACCTCCATCACCTGGGTGGACGACAGCCAGCGCTCGGCCCGCCGGGCTAGCCACCAGCCGATGCCGTCATCGCCGCGCAGGGAATTGCCGATGCCGATCACCAGGTCGCCGGCCATGCCCCTCCCGTTGGCGTCGGTGATGACCATCCCGCCGGGATCGGTTAGCCGCCTGCTTGCGGCAGCGGTCTCCCCCGGCGTGGCCGGGCCGCTGACCCCAGCCCCGTGTTCACCCACGCACCCGCTCCGCCAGCAGCTCGCCATCGCTGCCACGCAGCTCCACCCGCAGCGGCATGGCGCCGGCGGCATGGGTGCTGCAGCTGAGGCACGGGTCGAAGCAACGGATGCCGGCTT
>JBIPMZ010000335.1:0-2620 GCA_044376165.1 Cyanobium sp. | reverse complement strand
GGCCGCCCGGCGGGCCCCCTCACCGAACCGCCGCCGGGTCCGCGGGGGATTTGGTTCCGGCGCCTCTGGCCCCGACTCCAGCCCTTGCTCGAAGGCCTCGAAAGGGTCGCCGCCGCGCGGGGGGCGGAGCCTGCCGAGGTTGCCCTCAACTGGTGCCGCGCCCATGGCGCCATGCCGATTCCGGGGATGCGGCGGGTGGATCATGCCGAGGCGGCGGCGGCGGCTCTGGCTTGGCGGCTGGGGGAGGACGAGCGGAGTCATCTGGACGCCCTCTCCCGTGCCTGCGGAGACACGGGAGCGCGCATGCCCGGGAATCCCTTCGTCAGTGATTGAGCTCGAGGGAAGGGTCGGGGGTCAGTACCACCGGCAGGCTGGTGGTCGGAGGTTCGGGCGCTTCCTGGCCCTGGAGCAGGCGCAGCATTTCCGGGTCTTCGCTGGCGGGGGAGTTGGCGGTGCCGGGGCCGCAGGCCGCGAGGGCCTCCTGCAGCAGGGAATCGAAGGTGGAGCCGGGCAGGCGGTGGCGAGCCAGCTCGAGAAAGGCCCGGGCCAGAGATTCGCCCGCCGCGGCTCGCAGGGCTGGATTGCAGCGGCGCAGCTCCTGCTCCTGGGCGATGGCGGTGAGGAACCGCTCCGTGACGTCTCGTTTCGTTGTGGCGCGGATGCGGGTGTCCTGGTCGGCCTGGGTGAGACCGCCCTGGCGCTCGATCTCCAGGAGGCGGCGGTTGAGGCTTTCGAGAACTTCGCGGGCCTCTTTGGCGATGTGGGTGAGCTGCCCGTCCGAGAGCCGGGGCAGGTCTGCTACATACACCTTGCCGTGATCCCGCAGGGTGAGAAACGTGGGGCGGTGGCCGCTGCTGCTGGTCCCCATCTCACGGCCGCCGCTGGCGCTGCTGATGTCCCGAGGCCGGGGCTGCAGGAGGCGCGTGGGGCGCACGGGAGGGGTGGGACCGGCGGAGGTGCGGCGGCGCGTGATGCGGGAGGAGGTTTCGAACATGGCTAGCGGCGGAGCCGTGGAGACCCGGAGTCGGGGCCCATCAGCTTTAAGTATTGAGCACTACAACAGCGAACCATACGAAGCCGAGGCGGTGCTGGCCAGGGCAGGCTCAGTACGGCAAGCCGGCCAAGGGCCGCTCACCCGCCTCCCCGGCCGCCACATGGCCCAATTCCCAGGCCGAAATTTCCAGATCACGGCAAATGGAAAGGGCGCCCCCCACCGCGTCGGCGGGCAGCACCAGGCAGAAGCCAACGCCAAGGTTGAAGGTGTTCCAGAGATCCGCCTCGGGCACCTCTCCCGCCTCCTGAAGCCAGCGGAACAGCTCCGGGCGCTCCCATCCCTGCGGTTCGATCACCCCATGGACCCCGTCCGGCAGGCAGCGGGGCAGATTCTCCGGCAAGCCCCCCCCGGTGATGTGGGCCATTCCGTGCAGGGGGGCGCCGGCGGCCCGCAACCGCTTGACCAGCTCGCTGTAGAGGGTGGTGGGGGTGAGCAGGCGCTCGATCAGCGGGGGGTCGTTCGGGCGGAGCCGGGTCTCGGCCGTGACGCCCCGGGCGGTGAGGATGCGCCGCACCAGGCTGAAGCCGTTGCTGTGCACCCCGCTGCTGGCGACGGCCACGATGCGGTCTCCGGCGGTCACCGCGCGCCCATCGATCCGCTCGTTCTCCTCCACGACCGCCACGCAAAAGCCGGCTAGGTCGTAGCGACCGCTCGGGTAGAAACCCGGCATCTCCGCCGTCTCCCCGCCGAGCAGGGCGCAGCCGCTCTGGCGACAGCCATCGGCAATCCCCTCCACCACCAGGGCCATCGCTTCAGGGTCGAGGCGGCCGGTGGCGAGGTAATCGAGGAACAGCAGCGGTTCGGCCCCACTGGTGATGACGTCGTTGACGCACATCGCCACCAGGTCGATGCCGACGCCGTGGTGGCCTCCGAAGGCCTGAGCCAGTTCGAGCTTGGTCCCCACGCCGTCGGTGCCCGCCACCAGGAGCGGCCGGCGCATTCCCTCCGGTAGGCGGCAGAGCCCTCCGAATCCCCCCAGTCCCCCAAGCACCTCAGGGCGTCGGGTGCTCTCGACGCTGGCTCGGATCCGCTCCACGAAGGCGCGTCCAGCGGCGACGTCCACCCCTGCTGTGCGGTAATCCATCGACGTTCCCCGCAAGGCTCCCCCCGATCCTGCCTCCCACCCCATCCCGGCAGCGCCCAACGCCGTAGACGGCTTGGCAATCGGCACAGGCAAGTATCAGCTGCGCTAATCAAACTGATCGGATCTGCTGATCGCCGGCTGGCGTCGCTAGGGCCGGAAAGCCCTGTGGCACAAAGGAGCCGGGGGTGTTGATGAAAATTACTGATCAATGATTCGCGGCGTCCCCTAGGCAGAAACCCGCGGCGGAATGCCCTTACCTTTGCTTCGTCCTGATTCCTGTTAGGAACCCGAACGGTCTACGGGCGATCCGTTATCCCAGTTTTTGCTGCGATTCCGGCCACAGCCTTTCGTCTTCAGCCAACCGCCGCAGCGGTGGGTTGCGGGCCGAACCACCGCCGGTTTCCGCCTGTTATGCGTCGACCTCATCTCCTGGGCGCCGCCGCCCTCCTGATCACCGGCTCCGGCTGCCTTGCCCCCGCCTC
>JBIPMZ010000334.1:0-2621 GCA_044376165.1 Cyanobium sp. | reverse complement strand
GCTCCCTCGCGCCAGCTCGTTGCCCTGGTCCGCCAGGGCTCTTTATAGCCTGCTCGGGGAGGGCGTCTCCCCACCCCTCCGTGCCTGGGCCCCGGCAGCGGATCAAGGCCCGCCAAGCGCAGCGCCACCGCAACGGGCTTGGCGTTCCCAACGGACTGGGCCATCCCTCCATTGTGAAAGCCCGCCCGGCTGGCCAAGATGCGGGGGACCCGCCGCACCTCCCCCGCCCTGATGCTTTCCCCTCCGTCGCTCGTCCGCCCCATGGCCCTGGCGATCGGCGCCGCCCTGGCGGTGGCCGGTGCCGCCCGTGCCGTGCCCCGGCTCGACCTCAGCCGCTACCCCATGCCCCCGGCGGGCCAGAGCCGCTGGGTGATCCAGCTCCCCGGAGTGCTGCCCCCCAACCCCGACCCGGCGATGTCCGCGAGCCCGGCCGACTGGCGGGTGGAGTTGCTCGTGGGCCGCGAGGTGGAGGTGGACTGCAATCGCCACTTCTTCTCCGGCCGCATCGCCTCGGAGTCGCTGCCGGAGCTGGGCACCAAGGTGTATCGCGTCGGCCAGGTGGGCCCGATGGCCTCCACCCGCATGGCCTGCCCGCCCGGTGCGCCGAAGCGGCGGCAGTTTGTGGTGATGGGCGGCAAGCCGTTCGTGGTGCCGTACAACGCCAGCCTGCCGCTTGTTGTCTTTGCCCCGCAGGAGCTGGAGGTGCGCTGGCGCCTGTGGAAGGCCTCCCGCGAGCAACGCCCCGCCCAGCGCCTCTGAACCGCGATGAATCGCCGTGATCCCCGGAGCTCCCCCGACCCCACCGGCGCGGGGGAGTCGCCCGGCAAGCCCCGCCGCAAGCCCTTCGAGGGCCTGCTGGCCCTGCTCACCACCGGCCTGGTGGTTCTGGGCGGCGGCTTCTACTGGGGCTGGACCAGCCGGGCCAACCTGAAGCTCAGCCCCGAGCAGCTGCGGGCCGAGGAGCAGGAGCGGGTGCTGGCCCTCGGGTGGAAGCCGAGCGCGGAGGGAGTGCTCACCCGCTGGTGCCAGGAGGACTGCAACCCGCCCCGCCTCTACGGCGGCGGCCGGGCGGAGGTGTTCGAGGTGTGGTGCCGTCAGCGCCCCTGCGGCACCATCCGGGCCACATTTCAGGTGATCGACAAGCAGGGCAAGAAGATCGACGACATCACCGCCACCCGGACGGGTTTGCAGGGGGAGCGCCTGCGGCTGGTGGTGGTGAGCGCCAAACCCCAGGCCGCCCGCTTCGAGCTGGCCCGGTTCAGCGCCCAGGCGATGGTGTTCTGAGGCGGGAAGCGGCGCAGACGATCAGCGCACCCCGAGAAACTTGTGCGTTTGCAGGCTCAGGCGCCAGGCGGGGTGGGCGAGAACGTGCGCCATCGCCAGCCGCTGCCCCTCCGGCTCATCCCAGGCCGGTTGCAGCAGCAGGACCGGATCCCGAGCCCGTGCCGCCATGGCCTCGGCAAAGGCGAGGTCGGCCGGTTGCTGCACCACCACCTTCAACTCATCACAGGCGCGCAACAGGGCGTCGCAGGGCGGCCGGTGCCGTTTGGGGGAGAGGGTGATCCACGCAAAGGCACCGCTCAGGGGGTCGACGCCGCTGGTCTCCAGATGCAGCGGCAGACCCGCCGGCCGCTCGGGGCTGGTGGTGGCGGCCTGCAGCTGGGCGCAAAGCGGCCCGAGATCGTGATGCAGGGGCTCACCGCCGGTGATCACCGCGAAGGCCGCCCCCGCTTCGGCGGCCCGCTGCGCCTCCTCCGCCAGAGCGGCCAGGGGGCGCAGCGGGTGGGCGCCGACGGGCCAGGAGTGCTTGGTGTCGCACCAGGGGCAGCCCACGCGGCAGCCCGCCAGGCGCAAAAAGAAGGCGCTGCGGCCGGCGTGCTGCCCCTCCCCCTGCAGGGAATGGAAGGTTTCCACCACCGGCAGGGGGGCGGCCACGGGTGCGGGAGTGCGGTTGGGTGGGGGCGACATCAGCCAGCCTGACATCTCCTCCTCAGCCTGCCGCAGAACCAGATCAAGACCTCCTGCGCGACACTCTTCGGATCCGGCGTGACCCCGTTGCTCTCAGGGCTCAGCTCCGGCCCGGCTGGCACTGCGCTCTGAGGCCGCCAGCGCCTCGCCGGGGCTGCGCGGCAGCCGCTGCTGCGCCGCTTCGATCAGGCCGCGGAACAGCGGGTGGGGTTTGCCGGGCCGCGAGAGGAATTCCGGGTGGTATTGGCAGGCGGTGAAGAAGGGGTGATCCTTCAGCTCGATCAGCTCCACGAGGCGGCCGTCGGGAGAGGTGCCGCTGATTTCGTAGCCCGATTCGAGCAGCAGGCTGCGGTAGGCGTTGTTGAACTCGTAGCGGTGGCGATGGCGTTCGTAGACCACCGCCTCCCCGTAGAGCCGCTGGCCCAGGGTGCCCGGGGTGAGCCGGCAGGGATAGACCCCGAGCCGCATGGTGCCGCCCAGGTCCACCACGTCCTGCTGTTCCGGCAGGAGGGCGATCACCGGGTGGGGGGTGTCCGGGTCGAGCTCGGCGCTGGTGGCGCCCTCCAGGCCGGCCTGGTTGCGGGCCCACTCGATCACCGCGCACTGCATGCCGAGGCAAAGACCCAGGAACGGCACCCGTTGCTCCCGCGCCC
>JBIPMZ010000365.1:0-2625 GCA_044376165.1 Cyanobium sp. | reverse complement strand
GGTGTTCGGAACTCCAGTCGGGCCAGGCCCTCCCTCCGTTCCGAACACCACCGCTCCTTCGGTCCCCAACATCCTGTGGTTCTCCATCTCCTGTCCTCCTGGCCCTCTACTCAAATAGGGGAAGGGCAGGTGTCTCACCTATCATTGGCACAGAGGGCCGGGTGATCTCGGGCGTGATCCGCTGCACACTGCCGAGCCAGACCACCGCCTGCCGCCCCAGCCGCTCCGCAAGCACGAGGGACGTCAGGCTTGTAAGGCTGTCGAGCCGCGTGTCACCGGCGCGCTTTGCCAGTGCCGCTGCCGTTTCATCCGACAGTTCCTTCAGGCCCAGCATGAGAACGCCGGTGTGCGGAGCGAGAGCCTTGGCAGCCGCAGGGGATAATTCAGTCAGCTTCGGCAGACCGAGGATTCCCTCACGTTTTGCCAGGGCGGCAGCAGACTCGGGCGTGAGCGTGGTCAGGGCATCGAAATAGGTTCCTCAGCAGAATCTGTGGGTAAAAACGGTTACTGAATAGGCCTCGGCGTTGTGGGCCCGAGTTGCGTGTCGCCACGGCGCATGCGTTTGGCGTGGCGATCGTCCGGTTGCAGAGTCACGTGATGGCTGGCTCGAGAACGGCCGCCGCGTGGCAGTCTCGGCGACTTGATGCAGTCCGGCGCTTCGCGGCGGAAGCCAGCGTGCGGCGGTGTTCCGCCGCCTGGAAGCACCGCCCTGCCGGGGGGGCAATGAGAGAAAGGAGCATCCTGCGGCGCTTTTCGGTAGAAGATGCGGTTGCTTGGTCCTCGTCTCAACCGGAGCCACCGCAGGATGCACCTCAAGAGTATTCTCAATCGCGTCGAGCCGCTCAAGTCCTTCGTCTACGCGATGCGGCGGGTCGATTGCCCGACCTGTGGCATCATGGTGGAACGAGTGCCGTGGGCGACCGGCAAGGGGCATCTGACGACGAACTACCGCTGGTTCCTGGCCCGCTGGGCGAAGCGGCTGTCGTGGACGGATACGGCAGTCGCCTTCAACACGACCTGAGACAACGTGTTTCGCTCGGTAAAACATGCGGTCTTGTGGGGAGTCGCCCACCGTGATCTTTCCGGCATCGAGGCCATCGGTGTGGACGAGATCCAGTGGCGCAGGGGCCACACGTATCTCACGCTCGTCTACCAGATCAGCGGCGTCAAGCGACTGCTCTGGGTGTCTCACGAACGTACCGAGCAGAGCCTGCGACGATTCTTCGACGTACTCACCGACGACGTCCGCAAGGGAATTCGTTTCGTGTGCAGTGACATGTGGAAGCCGTACCTCAACGTGATCGCGGAGCAGGTCACCCACGCCCTGCACGTGCTCGATCGCTTCCACATCATGAAGAACATGAACGCGGCGATTGACGAGGTGCGCCGCCAGGAGGTCGCCCAGTTGCGCCGCGACGGGTACGAGCCGGCGCTCACGAAGTCCCGCTGGTGCCTGCTCAAGCGTCCGGAGAACCTGACGGACAACCAGGCCGCGAGGCTTGCCGAGTTGCTGCAATACAACCTCAAGAGCGTCCGGGCCCACCTGCTCCGCGAGGAGTTCCAGCGGTTCTGGGGATACACGACCCCGGCATGGGCAGGGAAGTTCCTCGAGTCGTGGTGTACCCGGGCTCTCCGCAGTCGGCTTGCGCCGATGAAGAAAGTCGTCAGGAGTCTGCGGCGTCACCGGCCGCTGATCCTCAACTGGTTCCTCGCCTTGGGCGGCATCTCGGCAGGCGTCGTCGAGGGATTCAATGGCAAGGCGGAACTGACCACCAGAAAAGCGCATGGATTCCGAACGCCGCAAGGCATCGAATTCGCGCTGTTTCATGTGATGGGGAACTTACCCGAGCCTGAATTCACCCACAGATTCTGCTGAGGAGGCATAAAAGCAAACTCCTCGTGTTTCGCGATTGGACAGCGACATGTCGTTTAACGCCCTGCCGGTCAAGGCTTCTTCACGCCCGAGTAGGGATAGTTCGAGACGGTGTCCCAGACGATCTGCTGGAGGATCTTCCGCTGCTCCTCGGTAATCGGCGCCAAATCATTGAACGCCTCCGGGAAGGTCTTGCCGCCACCAAATTTGAGGCTCGAAAAATCGGGATTCAGCCCGATGGGCGAGACGCCGTACATCGTGGCGACGTTGCAGTAGGCGAACAGCGTGCGCAGATGTGAGCCGGGCCTCCACATCGGGTCGTACTGGCGGGTCCATGGCCCCCACAGTTCCTCAGGGTCGGTGATTCCAGGGAACTTGCCCGCGGCCACCATTTCGATGAGTTTGCACGTTGCCTCTTCGACAGGGGAAATCACCATCACCTTCCGTCCGTGCTTGGCGTTGATCTGGTCGACTAGTTTCTCCAGGGCGCGGAGACCGTCCGGTGGCTCTTGACGTGGTTTCCAATGGAGCACCTTCTTGTCGCCACGGGGTTCGGTATGGGGCGTGTAATACGACTGCCAGACGAGGCGGAAATTCGGATTGTTCTTGACGCCCGCGGCACAGAGGATCGCGGGAGTCGAATCGAGCCCGACTGCGCCCGCCCAATTACCCGCGTCCGGGTAGCAGTGAGGCGTTGCGGCCAGCAGCATGTCGAAATCGCCGCGTTCGAGCCCGTCGAGCTTGCCGGGCCG